>JACPFZ010000050.1 GCA_016182725.1 Candidatus Gottesmanbacteria bacterium | reverse complement strand
GCGCCAAACCAATGACCCGCATTTTTTTCTCCAATACTCGAGTCTACATATCGAAGAATATATTCATCCATACCCCAATCTGAAAAACCGGTAAAATTACTTCCTGTTACTATAAGGGGTTTTTCGCTTCTGTTAAATTCTTCTTTCCATACCTCTTCTCCCGTACGGCTTTCTTGCTGTCTTCGTTTATCAACATCGTGAGTAAGTGATATATTTGTTAACCTCTCAATTTCTTCTGGAGATCTCCCCAATAGTTCTAAAATCGTTTGCGTCATCACTGCCGATAAAAGTTGGTGTCTTGCCACATTTCTCCATCCTCTTGAGCCTTCTTCATTTAAAAGTCCATGTTCCTTGTATGTACGGGCTTGAGTGAGATGTCTGAACATAAAATCCTGAAAATAACGGCGCTTTTTTCTTTGAAACTCGGGATCTCGATGAATATTCTCAATAGACACCATAAGTAACCAAGTGTTTTATAGATTTAAGCTCCCTCTTGCAATATCGGCCATAAAAATGGAAAATGTTAGGCACAAATATGAAAATTGTGGTCATCGGACTGTCTCATTTGGGCGAAGTCTACTCGGCTTGTTTGGCGGACTTGGGTCATGACATCGTTGGGATTGACGAAAACAGAGATGTTGTTGCCAACTTACATAAGGCAATACCCCCGCTTGCGGAACCAAAGTTGGAAGAAATGCTGAAAAGAAATATGAAAAAAGGACGCTTAACATTCACGACAGACTTTACACTTCTTGCTGGTTGTGATGTCATATGGACAACTGTAGATACCCCAATAGATAAACGAAATAAGGCAAATACGAATAATATATTTGCTCATATCAAAAAATCGCTTCCCTATCTAAAAAATGGCATGTTATTCATTGTTTCAAGCCAATTGCCCGTGGGCAGTTTTACCAATATATCTACATGTATTAAAGCTCATCGAAAAGACTTTCAATTTGATTACGCCTATGTGCCGGAAAACCTGCGGTTGGGGGAAGCGGTCGATAGCTTTATGAAGCCTTCAAGAATTGTCATCGGGATAGATACTATGAAGCGCAAAGAAGAGATCCTGCGCATTTTTAGAAAACTCAAGACCAACATACTTATTGTGAGCGTGGCTTCTGCGGAGATGATCAAGCACGCCACCAATGCATATTTGGCCACCTCGCTTTCTTTCATCTACGATATCGCCGATGTGTGTGAGCGCTTCGGCGCCGACATTAGCGAAGTCTCCCGCGGCCTTCGCGCTGACGCACGAATTGGGGAAAAAGCATATCTGGACGCAAGCGCAGGATTTTCCGGAGGCCATCTGGAACGGGATCTGCACTATCTGCAAAACATTGCCAAGTCAAAAAAAATCAATCTGCCGGTCATTGCTTCAGTTATCAGGAAGAACAAAGAACGTAAAAAAATTGTGTTTGAAAAAATCACTCCTCACCTCGGGACATGGAAAGGTAAAACCGTAACGTTTCTTGGTCTAACCTACAAAAGCGGCACGCCAACACTTGCTCATTCATTGCCGATGACCATCGTCAAAGAAGCATTGGCAAGAGGCGCAAAAATTAATCTTTGCGATCCCTGGGTTAAAAAGCGCGACTATTCCGCGGATCCATATGAAGCGGCCAGGGGAAGCCATGTGATTATCTGTATCACTCCATGGGCTGATTTAAAAAAACTTGATTTCAGGAAAATTGCCAGGCTGATGGCGACCCCAAAAATATTTTTTGATGCGCGAAATTATTTCGCCGAGGCAAGAACTATAATTGAAGCAGCAGGGATGCGCTATATTGGAGTCGGACGATGAAAAAGAGATTTACGGGCAACCATGTTATTATTACCGGCGGCAGTGGCGGTATCGGCAGTGCTCTTGTAATTGGGTTCTTATGTGAAGGTGCCAAGGTGTTGATCTTGGGAACAAAGAGGGAGAAACTGCGTAAGAAACAAAAAGAGTTTCGGGAAATATCCTCAAGAGTCGAGGCTAGGGTTGCAGATGTTTCTGATAGAAAACAAGTAAAAAAGATTGGTGTTTATATTAAAAATAAATTTGGCGGAAGAGTAGATGTATTAGTAAACGCCGCCGGTATCTACGGACCGATAGGAAAACTGGAGGAAGTAGACCTCGAATTGTGGGAACGGACCATTCAAGTTAATTTGTTAGGAACAGTCAACATGTGCGCTCTGGTCATCCCTTTTATGAAAAAGAGAAACTATGGAAAAATTATTAACTTCTCGGGCGGCGGAGACGGCGCGTTCCCAAGATTCACCGCCCGAGAGCTTGGCGAGAGAACTTATCAACGATAATATTTTTGTCAATGCCGTGGCTCCGGGTGCCGTAAATACGGGGCTTTTGGATCAGGTACTCAAGACAGGAATGGTGAAGGTCGGCCGAGATTTTTATGGAGCCTCAAAAAAACAGAAGGCCGAGGGCGGAGTGTCTCCTGATAAGGTTCGTGATGTGATATTGTTTTTGGCGTCAGAGAAGTCAGGCAATTTAACCGGAAAGATGATAAGTGCGACCCGCGATAACTGGAACGATATTCCGAAACACTTGGCGATATTGTCCAAAACCGACATCTATACCATGCGAAGAATAAAGCCTGTAGATCGCGGCTATGACTGGTAACATCCGCTTTGCTCTCATTGGCGCCGGCAGAATGGGAAAACGGTGGGCATCGGTACTGTCAAAATGTGATGCTGTCTCTCTTGCCACTATTGCGACAAGAGATATTGAGACCATATTGAATGATAAAACCATAGATGCGGTCCTCATTGCCACGCCGCATAGCTATCTTTCCCCCATCACCTCTGCCGCGCTCAAGGCTGGTAAGCACGTCCTTTGCGAAAAACCAGGCGCAATTAAATCTGTAGAGATCAAAAAAAATAGCGCTCTGGCAAGAAAAAAGAGGTTGACGTACATGATCGGCTATAATCATCGCTTTCATGATGCTTTTATCAGGGCGCGGCAATTGTATGAAAAAGGATATATTGGTAAACTCACCTTTATTCGGGCACGGTATGGATTTGGTGGAAGAATCGGATATGACCGCGAGTGGCGTTTCAATAAGGCCATAAGCGGCGGCGGGCATTTGATTGATCAGGGCGTGCACATGATAGATTTGACACTGTCTTTTATGGGAAAAGTCACGGGAGTCCGGGGTTTTATAAGCGACACCTTCTGGAAACCGGGGGTGGAAGACAATGCGTTTGTCCTGCTTCAGGGAAAAAATAGAGCTCTTACTTCCATTCACGTCAGCTTGACGCAATGGAAACCAATCCATAATTTTGAAATGTATGGGGCCAAAGGATATATATCTATCGAAGGACTTGGTCAAAAGTATGGTGGAGGCGAAACATTGGTGATTGGCAAGCGTGCAGATGACTTTACCAGCCAAGTGAAAGAAAAAGTGATTGTCTGTAATTCCATCGCTGACGATTCATTAGCGCTTGAACTTGCGGAGTTTGTCTCTAGCATAAGAGAAGGTAGACCAACAATCCCCTCCCCATCAGATGCCTATGAAACGTTGAAAATCGTGGAAAAAATCTACCGAATGAATAAATTATGAAGCAGAAAGAACTGGTCTTGGTGACAGGTGGGGCGGGTTTTATCGGAAGCCATCTCGTCGATGCGCTCATTGATAAAGGATATAGAGTGCGGGTGCTGGATAATCTTGCTCCGCCTGTCCACAACGGCAACCTTCCTGATTGGTGTAATAAAAAGGCTGAATGTATGAAAGGTGACGTCCGGAAAAAGAAAGATTGGCAGGCTGCACTTACTGGGGTTGATTATGTTTTCCATTTGGCTGCTTATATGGACTACCATGTGAACTTTAGCAAGTACATTGATACAAACATCCGCAGCACCGCGCTTCTGTATGAGATTATTGTTGAGCATAAACTACCTATTAAAAAAATCGTCGTTGCCTCTTCCCAGTCAGTGTATGGCGAAGGGAAGTATCTGTGTGCCAAGCATGGAGTATTGTATGCCCAGCCCAGGCCAGAATCTCAACTCACAAAGCATCAGTGGGAAGTACGATGTCCTAAGGATGGTACGATTGCAACTCTATTGCCCGAAGTTGAGACCGACGAGTTGCATCCGCAAATTCCCTATGCCATATCGAAAGTTGCGTCTGAAAAGCTCTGTCTTAACTTAGGAAAAACGTACCGGATTCCGACGGTGGCTCTGCGATATTCCATTGTGCAGGGTTCCCGGCAGTCGTTCCGTCATTTTTATTCGGGAGCTTTAAGAGACTTTGCTGTCCGTGCTCTTGCAGGGCTTCCGATAGTGATGCAGGAGGATGGAAGGCAGATTCGCGACTTTGTGAATGTCCACGATGTCGTTGATGCCCATCTTTTGGTGCTCCGAAACAAACATGCCGACTACCAAGTGTTTAATGTGGGGATGGGCAGAAATACCAGAGTAGTTGAGTTGGCCAAAGCGGTCTGTCGAATTGCCGGAACGGCCTTCAAACCCTCTAGGAAAGGAGAGTATAGAATTAATTCTCCGCGTCATTCAAAAATGAACATCGATAGGCTTAAGAAACTCGGCTTTGCGCCCAAGCACACCTTGGAAGATAGCGTCAGGGAGTATATCGACTGGGTGCGTCATTACCCTGAGGCGATAAGTTATTGGAAAAGGACATATGGAAAGATGCGAAGGGATAATATATTAAAGCCATGAAAGCAATAATACTTGCAGCGGGAAAGGGAGAAAGAATGAGGCCGCTAACCCTGAAAACACCTAAACCCCTTCTTAAAGTCAATGGTAAATCGATAATCGATTATGTTTTGGGGTCTTTTGGCCCCGAGATTGATGAAGTAATAATCGTCGTCAAATATCTTGGGAGCCAGATAAAAAAATATATCGGTGAAAAAAATCGAGGGATGAAAGTCAGGTATGCTTTGGGGTCGGTTAAAGGTTCCGCGTCTAGTTTTATGGCTACTAAGAAATATCTTAAAAGTGAAAGATTTCTCTTAATCTACGGCGATGAGATACCGGATCCCATTGACGTTAAAAATTGTTTAGCTAAAGATTTGAGTATTCTAGTATTTACGTCAAAAAACCCTCAAGCTAACGGGATCGCCTTTCTGAAAAAAGACGGTACGATTAGAAAAATTATAGAAAAACCCAAGAGTCCCAAATCCAACTTAGCCGTTGATGGAGTGATGGTTTTAAATACTGATATGTTTGACTATAAACCACAGATGACAAGAGGCGAGTTCTATTTCAGTACCATGGTTGGGCTCTTCGTCCGCGACCATAATGTGTTTGCTGTTAATGCTAGGGATTTTATTGGCGACCTTACCACACCGAGTGATTTAGCGAGAGTTGAAAAACTTCTCAGGTCTTACAAGATATGCTAAGATGTAATTAATGAATAGATTTATGGTAAAGAATGTAAACAGCGTTTTAGATACATATACTCTTGGTGACAAAAACAAGAGAGGGTATATGGTTTCAAAAAATGAAACCGAGTTATGTCAACTTGCTTTCAAGTATAGGGCTGATAAATGCGAGAGAATAAAGCACCCATTTACGCCATTTTATTATGATCTATTCAGTAAAAGGAGGAGATCAATTAAAAAAATACTCGAAATAGGGATTGGACGCGGAGCTAGTCTCTCTATGTGGCGGGATTTCTTCCCCAATGCCCAGATCTATGGTATAGATCATGATCCCGGGACCATGTTTAGAGATGAGAGGATCCAGACATTCTTCTGTAACCAATCTTCCAGAAAAGACCTAGAAGCTCTCATTGCAAAAATAGGGAATGATATCGACCTTCTTATCGACGACGGTTCACATGTGCCATCCGACCAGGTCTTTACCTGCCTGACCTTGATGCCCCTCCTTAAGAAGGATGTCATATATATTATTGAAGACGTCGCGGATATGAACATCAAAGAAAAGCTAAAGAAGTACAATACTCATGTCATATACCTTTGGCGAAGTGATAGAAAAAGATACCACGATGATACCTTATTAGTTGTAAGAAACAAGGAAAAAAGAAGTGAACATTGATGGCCAATGTATCAATTATTGTTCCCATTTGCAATAAAATTTGTGAGATTTCTCCCGGCGTGACTGTTCTGCAAAAAACAGTGCAGGATATTTACGAGAAGGCAACGGGAGACGTTGAAGCAAAATGAATCCCCCGCCCTAGAAAAACAGATGAGTTTCTCATATAATCGGCACCATGGCAGTAGATATAACGGTCGTTATACCCAACAGAAACTCACCTTTCACAACAAAAACAATACAGGATGTTTTAGAAAAGGCTGTTACAAATATAGAAGTCGTAGTTAATGTTGATGAAAATTGGCCAGATCCCTTACTGGACGACAAACGGGTTGCCTATATCCACCCTGGAAGCCCCAGAGGCATGAGATGGGGAATAAATGCTTGCGCAGCTCTCGCCCGCGGCACATACATAATGAAAACCGATGACCATTGTATGTTCGCCCCCGGGTTTGACAAGATATTAATAGAAAACCATTTGGAAGATAATTGGGTTCAAATTCCCCGCAGATATTCACTGGACGGCGAGAATTGGAAAATAAATGAATCAAGACCCTACAGAGACTATATGTACCTGTGCTATCCACAAAAGGGTAAAGAACACGACGACGGCATGCACGGAGTAG
>JACPFZ010000010.1:26863-35527 GCA_016182725.1 Candidatus Gottesmanbacteria bacterium | reverse complement strand
ATGATGACGATATTTTTATCCTTCGCTGTCGTATGAATTTTTTCAAGCAGGGTAAATACCGCATCAGCAACCGGCGCATGAAACGAAGAATTGGGCACAAAACCATCGACGTCTTTTTGGGGAGAAACAGTTAAAAGAATGTTCCGGTCAATTGGAGAATCTTTCGGGAGCGGCCGTTGAATGATAATGCCATGGATATCAGGGTCTTTATTATAGTTTTCCATACGTTCCTTAAGCACTTTAGTTGTGGTAGAGATTGGCAGTTGGTCTGATGTGAGGTTTGCTCCGATTTTTTCAGCAGCTATCCGTTTTTGCCGAATAAACGATACCGACGCCGGATCATCACCGACTAAAATAATCGCGAGTGTCGGCGTCACATCTTTTTCTTTGAGAAGATTCACGTCTTTTTTGAGGGAGGCAAGAATGCCCTCAGCGATTCTCCTTCCATCAATTTTCATGGGCTTTATTATACCATCTCGGATAGGTGTTACTGATTGGTGATCAGGCCAACGAGGCGATTGACATAAAAGAAAAAAAGATCACTCCAGAGGCGAAGTTTGCTATCGAATGTTTGGAAGGGCGTTTTTTGTTCTGTCAGAAGCTGTTTTTCAAATGGTGATGGGGTATTTGCAAGGCGAGCGGGATACCCTTCAAATACCAGCGTATTGACATCCACCGGTGTTCCCGTATCTTTGACGCTTCCCCGCCAGTTTTTTTTACTTCCTAGTCGCAGTATATATGGTCCGCCGAGATGGTCAGGATCCACGACTGCCAGGTAGTAGGATACGCCGGGCAGAACGCGCACGGTTTGTGATGCTCCACGGTACACGGTTTGCAGGCTCCACCCATCATACGTCGTCGTTTTTTGTACTCCTGATGTGACGGACTCCAACCCGACGGGAATGACCATCGGACTTTGGTTTTTGGCGCCGTTTGCGACATACGGTCCGATGATCGTCAGTGTCGGACGGAACCGGGCATACTGCTCTTTAGCAGGTATGTTGAGCCCTATGGGGATCGTGTCTTCATGTTGGGCAGTAAATACATACAGGTCTACTCCCTCTCCTGCGTCCAGTTTTCCGAATACGCCATAAGACGCAAACGTGGGATCGCCCAGCACCATTGCCGATCCATACAGTTCATACGGGTCAGATGAAGTGGCGGCATCTTCTCCTCCGCGAACTTCAATCACCGGTTGATAGGCAGCCGCAGGTTGGATGAAGGCAGAGGAAAAAAATATGAGGGTAAGAAAAATAATCATGGCATGCATGTATCTTGAGTATACAAGAAGGAGTGCTCTGTGCGATAGGCCCCTCACCTCCCGTGTCACGTGGGAGGTTGAGAAAGACGGGAGACGGCAATGGGGAAGGCGAGAAAACTTTCGGGTGCGGTACTTCCGTCTTTGTTCAGAAGTGGGAGAAACCGCACTTCGTACGGCTCTTTTTGCATGTGAAAGTATACGTCAATAACACGTTTGTCCATATCGTGTCGCTGTTTGGGTGGGGAATCGCTTTGTTCCATGCTTTCATACTCTTTTCGTATGTGTTCGCCCGTTAGTCCGGGGATGGTGGGAAGAAAACTGCGAACATGTGCAGTATTGAGCATGTAGAACGTTTCCCCTTTTTTTAAATGTTTTTCATAGACTGTCCAATTCGTAATATCCCCTCCTGGGGACAACAGAGGTCTTGAATCTTGAGGCCATGATGTATATTCGCGATGCGGTCCGTCACGGATGACTCGTTCGTATGGAGGCATATAGATGACGCGATTAGCCGGAAAGGTACGTTGCTGCGGCTATGGTATCATATTGGTCGGCAGAGTTCCACTTTCCACCCCCGGGGTGGATATTTAGATATTTATATTCTTTATGAGGTGATCAAGTTTTTCTTTTTGAGATCATCAAAGATGAGGTGGTCGACTGCGGAAGTTAATGATTTCTGTGCATAAGTGAAAAAATCTAAGTTTTCGATTTCAGCACTTAGTTTGAGATTTCCAGTGAAATTCGCAGTATAGCAGGTCATGTGGACAAATGTTCCTTCTGGTTTTCCATGTGCCGCCGCCTCGAAGACGCCGTATTTTTTTATGGTGTCAGGAATGAGATTCACAGTTAATTCTTCTTTGACTTCTCGTGTGAGTGCTTGCTCGTCAGACTCTCCCGTCTCACGTTTGCCGCCCGGAATATACCATGTATCTTTGCCTTTAGTTAACGTCACCAATACTTTGTTATTCTTAATGAAGATAAAAGCCAATTTATCGATGTAAGTGGTCATTTTTATGATTTTGCTAAACACGTTGCTGCGGCGATCGTATCATTTTTGTTCGTAAACCGCATGAGGATGACGCCGCTGGTTGCCCGGCCCAGGCGTGGAACGGAATGAAGGTCAAGTTTTACCACCTGTCCTTTGCTTGAGGTTACAATAACGCTGTCGCATGCTGCCGGAACGATTTGAGAAACGACGACCTTACCGGTTTTGTCTTTGACTTCGGCAACTTTCACTCCCTGGCCACCCCGCCTCTGGCGGGGAAAATCCTTCATCGCTGTTTTTTTGCCAATCCCCTTCTCCATCACCGTGAGAAAGTCGGCTTTTTTGGTTTCTTCATTGATGATATCCATGCTCACAATGTAATCACCCGGGTGGATGAGCATGCCCCGCACGCCCATGGTATCGCGGGCTGTTGGTCGCACTTCCCCTTCACCAAATCGGATGGATTTCCCAACGTGGGAAACCAACAAGATGTCATCGCTCCCTGAACTTAATTTCGCCCAGGAAAGCTCATCGCCAGGCTCGAGTTTTATGGCAACCAAGCCACTCCTTCGTATGTTTTCGTATTCCGATACTTTTGTTTTTTTCACGGTGCCATTTTTTGTAGACATGACAATAAAGGACGTGCCTTGTTCTTTTTGTTCCGTGCGCTTCAAACTATACGTTAAGACTGACGTGACGCGTTCGCCGGATTCAATATTAATAAGGTTGACCACTGCCTGGCCTTTGGCTTGACGACTCGCCTCTGGTATGTCCCACACGCGCACCTGATAGACGCGGCCGCGGTCGGTAAAAAAAAGCATATTGTCATGGGTCTGCGCAGACACGAGCATATCAATGCCATCTTCTTCTTTGGTCGTCATGCCGATCACGCCTTTGCCGCCGCGCTCCTGCATTTTGAATGCACTTCGGGGAACGCGCTTGATGTAGCCGGTATTGCTCATCGTGATAATCGTATCTTCGTTGGCAATCAGCTGCTCTTCGCTAAACTCGCCGATTTTACTTTTGAAGACGCGCGTTTTTCGACTGTCGCCGTAGCGGTCTTTGAGTTTGACGAGTTCGTCTTTAATCACGTTGAGCATTTTTTCCGGGTGCGCCAGAAGGTCCGTTAAATAGGCGATGGTTTCGCGGATCATGGCAAGTTCGTCTTCAATTTTTTGCCGTTCCAACGCCGCAAGACGCCTAAGTTGCATGTCCAAAATCGCCGTTGCCTGAATATCCGAAAGGCCAAAGCGACTCATGAGTTTCTGTTTGGCTTCGTCGGCATCTTTGCTTTTTTTGATAATGGAAATGACTTCGTCTATGTGGTCAACGGCGATTTTTAATCCTTCTAAAATATGTTCTCGGGCTTTTGCCTCTTTCAGTTCAAACTCACTTCGTCTTTTTACTACCTCAAGACGGTGTTTGAGATATTCTTCCAAAATCGTTTTGAGGCTTAGTGTTTGCGGCGTATCATCAACGAGCGCTACTATGTTGACCGGGAAGGTAGTTTGGAGCGTGGTGTGTTTATATAAATTATTGAGGACTTGTTTGGGCCGCGCATCACGCTTGAGCTCGATATACACACGTATCCCCCGACGATCGGATTCGTCGCGAAGATCGGAAATGCCTTCGATTTTTTTCTCTTTAACCAAATCGGCGATTTTAGCAACCAGAAGGGCTTTGTTGACTTGATACGGAAGTTCGGTAATGGCGATAGCAGATTTTCCCTGGCCAATATCTTCAATCTCGGCTTTCCCGCGCATGACAATTTTCCCTTTGCCGGTGCCATAGGCGGCTTTGATTTCTTCGATGTCATAGATTGCTCCTGCGGTGGGGAAATCCGGGCCCTGAATAAAGCCCATGAGATCATCAAGAGAAACATCATACGAGACAGTAAGAGTGTCAGACGGTAAGACAGTAAGAGTCTTATTGTCTTTCGGTCTTATTGTCTTACTGTCTTGTTTCCTGATTGTCGCTTTTCCAATCATAAATACCAACGCGTCGACAACTTCAGAAAGGTTGTGGGGAGGGATCTTTGTGGCCATGCCGACTGCGATGCCTTCGGATCCCATCAACAGCAAATTGGGAAGTTTGGCAGGTAAATACGTGGGCTCAGGAGTGGTGCCGTCGAAATTGGGGATAAAATTGACGGTTTCTTTTTCAATATCCAGCATCATTTCTCCAGCAATGGCAGCAAGTCGGCACTCGGTATACCGCATGGCTGCCGGCGGATCGCCGTCAATAGATCCGTAGTTTCCCTGGCCGTCCACCAGCGGGTAGCGCATGGAAAAATCCTGCGCCAAGCGCACCAGCGCTTCGTAGACCGGTGCATCGCCATGGGGGTGGTACTTTCCCAGGACTTCTCCGACCACCTTGGCGCTTTTGGTGTATTTGGCACTGTGAGTGAGTCCCAGCTGATGCATAGCGTAGAGAATCCTGCGGTGAACTGGTTTTAATCCGTCCCTGACGTCCGGAAGAGCTCGCGCCACAATGACGGACATGGCGTAGTCGAGGTACGACTTTTGCATTTCATGGACAATTTCTGATGGTTGAATCCTGCCGATGTTCATTGGGATTTTAAGTAACTTAAGGTACGTACGTTACTTAAGTGACTTTTGAATATCTTCGTGAGCCTCTTTCTTCCCTTTCCAATCGCGAATCTTTACCCATTTCCCCGGTTCCAGTTCTTTGTAGTGTTCAAAGAAATGCTTCATTTTATCTTTGATCGCCTGGGAAATTTCTGAAATATCCTGGTAGGCGCCCCAGTCCGGGTCCACTTTTTTGGTAGGTACCGCAATGATTTTGGTATCAATCCCCTCTTCGTCTTCCATCTCAAGCATCCCGATGGGGACGACCGGAATGACACAGCCTGCCTGTACTGCTTTATCGCACAATACTAACACATCGACAGGATCGCCATCATCGGCCTGGGTGCCGGGAATAAATCCGTAGTTAAACGGATAGGTGTAGGCAGTATACAAAAATCGGTCGACAAATATGACGCCGCTTTCTTTATCAAGCTCATATTTAATCGAACTCCCTTGGGGAATTTCGATAAAAACATTCACTTGTTCCGGCGGGTTTTTGCCAGGACTAAGATTTTTCATAATTTTCTCCTTCCTATAATTTTTATAAAATTTATAATAATTATAGTCGTTATATATCTAATGTCGCACTTTTCGTCCTCCTCGTCTTGCCGCTCGCCTTTCAGAACTATTCGTTCACGGCTCGCGGAGCGACGTTAGGAGGACTTCATCGGCTAAGATTATCATATATCCAATGTTGCCGATTTCGCATGCGTTTGGATAAACCGCTTCCTGGGCGGCACTTCGTCGCCCATAAGCATGCTAAACGTTTGATCGGCTGCTGCTGTATCTGCAACCATCACTTGTCGCATGATGCGATGAACCGGATTCATCGTCGTTTCCCATAGCTGTTCCGGATTCATTTCTCCTAACCCCTTGTAGCGTTGGATGGTAGGTTGTCCCCTGGTTTCCCTGCTATGTTCTTTAATAATGTTGTCCCGCTCATCATCTGAGTATGCGTAATGAAATTGCTTGCCGAAAGAAATTTTATATAGCGGCGGCTGCGCAACATAGAGATGTCCTTTTTCCACAATGTATGGAAGATGTCTGTAGAAAAATGTTAAAAGAAGCGTCATGATATGCTCGCCATCCACATCTGCATCCGTCATAATCACGATTCTGTGGTACCGGAGTTTTTCGGGATGTAAGCTGTCTGCTATCCCCATGCCCAGGGCAATAACCAAGGCCTTCAGTTCCTCAAATTCGATGATTTTATCTAATCGGGCGCGTTCCGTATTTAATATTTTTCCCCGTAAAGGCAAAATCGCCTGAAATTTCCGGTCTCTCCCCTGCTTTGCCGAACCTCCTGCAGAATCTCCCTCAACAATAAATAGTTCAGAGACCGCCGGATTTTTTTCCTGACAATCAGCTAACTTTCCCGGAAGCGATGCACCCTCAAGCGCGCCTTTTCTGATGATTGCGTCTTTGGCTGCTTTGGCTGCTAAGCGCGCTTTGGCTGCCAAAAAGACTTTTTCCAAAATTTTGCGTGCATCAGAAGGATTTTCTTCAAAATACATGTCCAGGCCTTCTTTCACCGTTGCCTGGACAAACGGCTGGACTTCGGCATTGCCGAGTTTCCCTTTGGTTTGGCCCTCAAACTGCAGGTTTTGCGAAGATATTTTAATATACACAATGGCCGTTAACCCTTCACGGGTATCATCGCCGATGATGTTATCGTCGCCATTTTTGGTAGCGCCACTTTTTTTAGCGTAGTCATTAATGGCGCGCGTCAACGCCATGCGAAATCCCGTGAGATGCGTACCGCCTTCGACCGTATGGATGACATTCACATAGGATTCCACACTTTCGGAAAAGCTATCATTGTACTGGATCGCAGCTTCTAGTTCCATATTGCCGTCAGAGGACGACTTTTTCATAAAGATGGGATCATGGAGCACCGTTTTGTTGCGGTTGAGCGCTTTGACGAGCGACGTAATGCCACCTTCGAAATAATAGTTGGCTTCCTCGCCGGTCCGCTCGTCCCTCAAATGGAACGCAAGTTTGGCAATGAGGTATGCCCGGTCGCGGACCTGTTTTTTGACGATGTCAAATGACAAGGCAATCCCTTCCTTAAAAATCTCTTTATCGGGAACAAATGAAACAATCGTGCCGGTATCGCTTGCCTTCCCTATGTGCTTGACTGGGCTCGTGGGGACGCCCCGTTTGTATTCTTGATGGTAGGCTTTCCCGTCGCGGTGCACCTCAACGGTCATCCATGTAGACAATGCGTTGACCACGGATGCACCCACGCCATGAAGTCCTCCCGAGATTTTATATGCGCGGCCATCAAACTTGCCGCCGGCGTGAAGCTTGGTCATGACCAACTCCAAGGCGGAAACATTATACTTGGGTTGCTTTTCGACAGGAATGCCTCGGCCGTCATCGCGCACCGTTGCACTTTCGTCTTTATGGATCGTCACCCAGACGTGTTTGGCAAAGCCTGCGAGGGCCTCATCAATACTGTTGTCAATCACTTCATTGAGACAGTGGTGAACGCCGGCGAGACTGGTCGTGCCAATGTACATGGCCGGCCGCTTACGGACAGGCTCGAGGCCTTCGAGAACAACAATTTGTTCTGCGGTATAGCTTGAAGATGGCATAATTGAAGAAAAAACGAGCTTCATTAAGCTCTTTTATACGTGTATTATACATCGGTTTGAACCTTTTTTTCAAGGGCAATATGATAGATTGACGAAAGATTTTTATTGGAGTAAGGTAAGAAAATATGAAGAAAAAAGGGAATAAAAAACTGCATCCAAAATGGCTAAAAGAGCTTGATATGAAGATGGAAAAAATAATCAGAGAGATGGAACGAATACACAAAAAGCAGAAAGCCGCCTGCGGGGTGAGCAACCTGTCTTGACTGTCCACCGGTCCGCAAGCAGCTTCCCACTCTTCAAATTCCGATCCGACAATTGCGGACTCGAAACTTGAAGAAAAACAGAAACAGAAAAACCTTGACATGAATATTGGAAAACACTAGAGTCAAAGTATGCTGACGCAAAAAGATATCAATACATTAATCGACAGGCTTAAACTCATTTTTCCTACAAAAGATGAAGTAAAAGAGATTGTTCATCAGGCTATAGATGAACGATTCAGGCTTTTTCCTACAAAAGAAGAATATTTCTCTCGTATGGATGCACTCTCAGGCGAATTAAAAGCAGTCAGAGAATCTCAAGAGCTTCATGCACATGATCATGTTCGTATCAACGATCGATTGGATCGCGTTGAGCACCATCTTGCCCTCCCTCCGCTCGATTAAGTATTTTTCACCAGCCAATTTTAATGTGCGATGCTCCAAAAAGTTCTCCTTCCACAAATTTCTTTCTGGAAAGGGAACTTGGGGAAACTTACTGTCATTTTGTCAAGTTTTATGAGGATAGATAGCCTATTGAAAGGAGATCATTAGCCGCGTTCCGAGGGCAGAGGCAAGCTTTTGCAGGAATCGGAGAGACGGATTGGCGGTCCCTGATTCCAGGCGGGAAATGGCCGATTGCCGCGTCCCCATCTTTTGGGCAAGCTCTTTCTGGGAGAGCTTCTTTTTCAGCCGCTTTTCTATAACCGCGCGAATGATCGTGTACTCCGGTTCGAGTGCGTCATAGGCCCTTTTAAATTCGGGATCAGCCATCAATTCCTTTTTGAATTCAGCATGCGTTTTCATATCTATATATTACATATAAGTTATCTTTTTGTCAATGTCTGTTTTCTCTTTTTCGCAAGTTCGAGTTCTTGTTGTGGTGCTTTTTGGGACTTTTTTACAAACCCATGAAGAAAGTGTACGGTGTTCTTGTGGTAGCAAAAGAGTATGCGTATTTCTTGAGTTCCTCGTA
>JACPFZ010000010.1:19129-26849 GCA_016182725.1 Candidatus Gottesmanbacteria bacterium | reverse complement strand
TCGTACGCGAAGTTCGAACAAGCCAGAAGAGAGCGAACGTACATGAGGCATTCTTAGTGTCAGTCCATACTGTTCGAGCAGATCAATAGATTTAACTATTTTCGCAGAAGTTGGTTTTTTGAATTTTTTTAAGAATTCAATAACAGGGTCATGATAAATAATGTTCATATTTATGTATCCAAAAAAATGCTATCGAGCACGAGCTTGGGGGTCACGTTGGCGGCCAGTTGTTTTTGGGCAAGAAGAAGACGCCGCAGCAGGCTGGTTGTTTGCTTGAGGTTTGTCAACGACAACAGTGATTGCCTGGTGGCTGCGAGGGCAAGCTCTATCCATGTTTTGGCGGTGTCGCGATCTGGGGCAATCGTATCAATCATTTTGATTCGTTCTCCGATACCTGCTTCCCGTAGTTGTTCTAATGTTTTAAAACATTGAAACAAATCGTCGGATGTATATTGCTCTGCCGTCCCTAAAGAAATCACCTGACAGCGGGAGGTAATCGTCGGCAATAAAAGCTCAGGATTGATTGTTTCTAAAAGCAAGATCGCTTTCGGACCTGGCTCCTCAAGCGTTTTTAAGATGGCATTTTGCGCTTCCGTCGTGAGCAGGTGGGCATCCTCAATAATGCCTGCAAGAAATTTTCCCTGTGTTGGGATAAGGGTCAGGTGTTTGGTGAAGCTGCGAACATCAGTTACACCCATTTGTTTCCCTTCTTCGTGAGCGAGCTTGACGCAATCGAATGAAGAAACATGCATTTCATTCAACGTTTTGCTCACCCATTCTTTTCGTTTTTCTAGAGTACCCCCAATAATAAGAAACGCATGCATACTCCGTATAATCCGACAAATCCGATAAATATGCAAATCCGACAAATTACTATTTGTAGTATTTGTGGCATTTGTAGTATTTGTGTATTATGGATGTATGGTCGATGCTGCCCAAGATATCCTCCAAGTTCTTGTTGCCGATAAGCGGTTGAGCGCTGAACAAGTGGATGCCGTCCGCACGGAATCGCTTACCACCGGAATAAGCATTGAAGATCTTATCCTCAAAAAGCGCATGGTGTCGGAGCAGGATTTGGCGGTTGCACGGGCAAAAACCTTGGGTATTCCGTTTGTGACTCTTGCTGGTAAGGCAATTTCTCCCGATGTGGTAACGTTTATTCCTGAACCAGTTGCACGGCGCTATACATTGATGCCTTTTGTATTTGATACCAAAACCAATGAGCTTTCTGTTGCCATGCTTGACCCTCTGGATTTCCAGGTCATGGAGTTTTTGGAGAAAAAATCTGGAAAACGCATTAAGCCTTTTATGGCAATGAAAGACGATATCGTGGCCCGGACTGATGATGTGTACACACAGGGGTTAGGAACGGAAGTTTCGGCAGCTCTCAAAGAAACCGCACCGTCGGAAGTGAAAACGTATGAGGCGGGAAAATTGGGAGAAGTGATCCGTGAAGCCCCGATTGCGCAGATAGTCTCTGCTATTTTGGAACAGGCCATCAGGATTCGCGCTTCCGATGTGCATATTGAACCCCAAATTGGCGATACCCGGGTGCGCTACCGCGTGGACGGTATGTTGCAGGAACGACTGGCGCTTCCCCGGGGCTTGCAGGATGCGGTCATTTCGCGTATTAAAATTCTCTCGGATATGAAGATTGACGAGAAACGCATTCCCCAGGACGGCCGGTTTAACTTTAAGATGGGGGTGGCTGAAGTAGATTTGCGTGTATCCACACTCCCGACGGTGCATGGGGAAAAAATCGTTATGCGGCTTCTCAAAAAATCCGGCGGCGTGCCCACTCTTCCTGAGTTGGGGCTTCGGGGTCTGGCTCTGAAGAATTTGGAAAGTGCGATCCTGCGGCCGCATGGCATTATCTTGGTGACCGGACCTACAGGAAGCGGTAAAACAACGACACTGTACGCTGTGCTTACTCGTCTCAATACGACCAAAGTGAACATCATGACTTTGGAAGATCCAGTGGAGTACCAGATTGCCGGCGTCAATCAGGTGCAAATTAATCCGCAAGCAGGCTTGACGTTTGCCACGGGACTCCGGTCGTTTTTGCGCCAGGACCCCAACATTATTCTGGTCGGAGAAATCCGTGATAAAGAAACGACGGAGCTTGCCGTGCAGGCGGCCTTAACTGGACACTTGGTGTTTTCCACCCTCCACACCAATAATGCGGCCGGGGCTATTCCCCGTCTGTTAGATTTGGGTGCAGAACCGTTTTTAGTAGCATCGGCGCTCAATGCCATTGTCGGGCAACGAATTGCCCGTAAAGTCTGTCCAAATTGTCGCGAAGAATATACGCCCGAAGAAGCGGTGGCTGCCGACATAAGAAGCATTCTTGGTGATCTTATCCCCAAAGATAAACCGATCAAACTCTATCGGGGAAAAGGAGAGGCGAACGGTCAACCCTGTCAAACATGTGGCGGTGCGACGTACTTGGGACGCATTGGTATTTTTGAGGTATTCCCAGTGAGCGATGCAATGAGTAAACTGATCTTAAGCCGCGCGCCCATGAAGGAGATAGAAGCAAAAGCAGTAAGCGAGGGCATGATTACCATGAAGCAGGACGGATACATGAAGGCCATCGAAGCAGTGACGACACTGGAAGAAGTCCTAAGAGTAGCACAGGACTGACGAGAATTATAACGATTATAAAAGTTATAAAATTTATAAAGATTATACATGGATATTCAACAGCTTTTTAGTGAAACAGCGAGACTTGCGGCATCGGATCTTCATCTTATCGTCGGGTTCCCGCCGATGGTGCGCGTGAGTGGTAAGTTGGGTCCAGTGGGTGGACTACCTCCCCTTCAATCTACTTCGTGCCAATGTCTATTACCAAAAAGGAACGATTGCGGCGGCATTTCGGCTGATTCCTGCTAAAATCCGCTCTATTGACGAACTGAAACTTCCTCCCATTTGTCATGAATTTGTGAAATTGCGGCAAGGATTTGTTTTGGTTACCGGTCCTACGGGTCACGGCAAGTCTACAACGCTTGCCTCCATGATTCAAAGCATCAATGAAAAACGCAGCAGTCACATCGTGACGATTGAAGACCCCATTGAGTACACGTATTCCACTGGTCTTTCGATTATTTCGCAGCGCGAGATGCACGCAGATACCCATTCATGGAATGTGGCCCTGCGCAGTGTCCTTCGGGAAGATCCGGACGTGGTACTCATCGGTGAAATGCGCGACCTTGAAACCATCCAGGCAGCTCTCACCATTGCAGAGACCGGGCATTTGGTATTTGCAACCCTCCACACGAACTCGGCTAGCCAAACGATTGACCGGATTGTGGATGTATTCCCCGAAAACCGTCAGGATCAGGTGCGGTTGCAGTTGGCCTCGGTTTTGGAGGGGGTCATATCCCAACGCTTAGTTCCTGCCATTTCTGGCGGGACCGCTACTCCTGCGATACAAACGACGATTCGTGACGGCAAGACGCACCTTCTGGATAACATTATTCAGACGTCAGCGGAGCTGGGGATGATGACATTGGAAACCGCCCTTGCGCGCCGTGTGCAGGAGGGAGTGGTAAGTGTAGAAGTGGCAACCGCGTATGCCCAACGGCCGGAAGAACTTGGAAAACTTCTCAAAACCGTGTAACTGCTATGGCATTTTTTACCTACAAAGCGCGCGATGGAATGGGGAAGATGGTGACTGGGCTCGTGGAAGCTCCGTCCTCGCAGGTGGCGGCACGACTTCTGCGTGAGAAGGCGCTTTTTGTTATCTCTTTGAAAGAGACGAAGCAGCGTTTTACGTTACGCGGAGCATTCACTCGGTTTAAGCGCGTGGGATTTGGTGATGTGGTGAATTTTACGAGGCAACTAGCAACGATGGTGGTTGCCGGACTTTCGCTTCCCGATGCCATCGCCATTTTGCGCACGCAAACGACGAATCCAGCATTTGCCAGTACCTTAGCTGACATTGAACATCAGGTTATCGGCGGCGGAAACCTTGCAGATTCCCTTGCTAAATATCCTTCTATTTTCCCGCCGATTTATACTGCCCTTATCCGGGCCGGGGAATCCTCCGGTACCTTTGATCAAGTGCTGACCAGGCTTGCTGAGACACTTGAGGCGCAACAGGAATTCAGAAGTAAAGTCCGTGGCGCCATGATCTACCCTGTTATTATTGTGATCGGTATGATCGGCGTCGTTATCGTCATGATGACCGTCGTCGTCCCGAAGTTGACTGACCTTTATAAAGACTTCGGGATCAGCCTTCCCGCATCGACGCAATTTTTGATTATCACTTCCCATGTTTTCGTCCGCTTCTGGTGGCTTATGATCATGATACTATTTGGTGGGATCTGGCTCTTTCGCAAATGGCAAAAAACATCAATCGGGGAGCTCGCCGTCGACAGTTTTGTTTTGCGATTGCCACTCTTTGGAGAATTGCAGAAGAAAATTATCTTAGTAGATTTTACGCGGACGCTCGCGATGCTTATTGCCTCCGGTATTCACATTTTGGATGGGCTGCACATTTTACAAGATTCGTTGGGTAACGTCCTTTTTCGTAATGCTATGAGTGAGATATCAAAAAAAGTAGAAAAAGGATTTCCAATGGGTGCAACATTTGCCCAGTACGACGTATTTCCTCCGATTGTGTCGCAAATGATGAAAGTGGGAGAAGAAACCGGCAAACTGGACGAAACACTCCTGAAGTTATCAAAATATTTTGAAACAGAATCGGATCATCTCGTGAAAGGGTTAACGACCGCCATTGAACCGATTATCATGGTGGTACTTGGCGTGGGTGTGGGGTTTATTGTCATTTCCGTTATTACGCCGATTTACAATTTAACCAGTCAGTTCAAGTGACACTTGACAATACTCTTTCATGCATGATACACCAATAGAGAGGACACATTTATTTATGAATATGATAACTGCCCCGATCGTACGCCGCGGTTTTACTCTCATCGAACTTCTCATTGTTATTGCGCTTCTTGGCGCACTTGCCATTGGTCTTCTTGCGACCATTGACCCGTTTGAGCAACTCAAGAAAGGCCGCGATACGTCAACCAGAAATACGACGCTTGAGTTTTATAATGCAGAACTTCGGTATTACTCTACAAAAGCAACGTTTAGTTGGCCGACGTCGTCTACATTTGTTGCAACACCGGTGAGTAGCATGGGGTCAGATATTACCGCGCTTATCGGTGCAGGAGAACTCAAGAACCAGTTTATTCAACTTGCCGGTACCGGAAACTTAGCAAAAATATACACTTCCTCAACATCGTCAGAGAATCTCGCGGTCTGTTTCAAACCGGAATCCAAATCGTTCCAGATAGATCCTGCGACCATCTTTGGCTCTGACGGGCAAACATCGGGAGCAACGTGTAAGTCCCAGACCTCGGTGGGCGGGACTGACTGCTACTACTGCGTCCAGTAGCTACGAATTAAGATTTACGATTTAAGAATTACGAATTGAAATCACTACTTCGTTATTACACAATTCCCCTGCTCATAGGTTTAGGAGGCGCTTTTTTGTTTCTCTTATTTCAGGCGAGAGGAATTTACGGTGGCGATAGCGGTGATTTGGTGACTGCAGCCTTTCAAATGGGTGTGCCCCATCCGCCCGGCTATCCGTTGTATACATTTTTAGGCTGGCTGTTGAGCCATCTTCCTTTTTTTACCCCCGCATGGCGCGTGACCCTACTTTCCTCTATTCCTCATGCAATTGCCGTGAGCGTTTTGTATCTTACCGTTCTCCGCTTGACGAAAAAACGATCTGCTGCGTTATTTTCCAGTGTTCTTCTTGCCGGTAATTATCTGTTTTTTCTGTATAGCACAACACCTGAAGTGTTTGCACTTCTTGATCTTTTTATCATCGTGCTTATCTATATGCTTGTTGCTTGGAAGCAAACAACGCAACGCCGCTACCTTTTTTGGGCAAGTTTTGTTATGGGACTATCCCTTTCTCATCACCACGTGATTTTATTTTTTATCCCGGCACTCGTCTATTGGTGCTGGACGAACAAATCACACCTTAGAGGTGTGCGTCTATTCACACCTTTGGTATATTTTTTTGTTGGACTCCTTCCCTATCTCTACATTCCCATTGCTGCTCGGGGAAATGCCATGGTGAACTGGGACCGGGCAGTGGATGTATCTGGTTTTGTCCGATTGGTGAGCCGGCAGGATTACGGTACGTTTGTCTCCGGTGGGTTTTATGGTGCTCATCTGGTCGAACGAATATTACAGGTACAAGGCTACATCCAGCTTCTGTTGGTTGATTTTCGGTGGATTGGGATAGTTCTGGCAGTAGTTGGAGGGATGTTTCTTTGGAAAAGAGACAGGCAGATTTTTTTCTTTTTTACTATCGCGCTATTCTTTTGGGGACCGCTCTTTTTTTTCTACGCAAGTTTCCCTCTGTTTAATCGATTCAATTGGGGGACCTACGAACGGTTTTTGCTTCCCTCCTATATGTTTTTGTATCTGCTGATCGGCATAGGAATGGTGCAACTTCTTGAGTGGACTCACCGGATCATGAAGCGGTTCATGACGTGGGGGCATATCGGTCGTCCTGCCCTTATCCTGGTATTATTTCTCTATCCAATAACCAGTCTGGGAGTGACCATTTGGCGTTTTGTTGGGTTGCCTTCCGACCGAACTGCGGATAATCTCGGGTACGATATTGTCACCAGTGTTCCGACTCGAAGTATAGTCCTCGTGAGCCGCGACACCCCACTTTTTACCAGTCAGTACGTGCGGTATGCATTAGGGGTGAGAGGGGATGTTTTTCTCCTTCATGCCAATAAACTAGCCTCTTCCCCCGAGTACCCCGCGGTCATTGCAAAGGTTTTCCCGGACCTTGTTATTCCTGAAGCTTCCGGCAGCGCGTTTCCTTCTGCATTTATCAAAGCCAATGCAATCCATTTTCCCATATTTACGAATACGAAGTTTGTTGTTGAAAAAGGCTGGTTTTGGGTGCCGCACGGGCTTCTCTACCGGTTGACCCCGGAGAATAAACTTCCCCAGCCGCAAGCATTTTATGAACAAAACCGCGCGATTTGGGAGAAATTTCATGACCCAACCAAAGGAATTCTTTCCCGGTATAATCACCTGATGCTGTCTGATGTTCGCGACGTGTACGCCAGTAGCAGGATTGAGTTTGGCAAGACCATGCTCAAAGCCGGAAAACTCGACCAGGCTAAAAAAGAACTCGAAGCTGCTCTTGGGTTTGGTGGTGATACACAAACAGCCGATGCATATCTTCTTATTGGATTATCCGAACTGTTTGCCAGCCGTTGTGAAGAAGCACTGGAAAATTTTGCGAAAGCGCGGGAGGCAAGTCTCGTAGTGGATAAAAACGTGAGTCTTTACGAGGGTATTACCTACCGCGATTGTGCCGGCGATACAACAAGGGCAAAAACACTTTTGGATGAGTATGAGAAGTTGCGAAAGAAAGAAGAGACACCACTGCGATAAGAAAAAGTGTTCCCAGGCTTATGAACTCTCCCATTCTTACGCTTGAAGATTCGTAACGAAAGACCACGGTGTGATCGCCCGCATCCACGAGAACACCACGCTGTCTGATGTTAACCGGAAATACATCCGTCGGTGCTCCATCAATAAATGCCGTCCATCCCGGATAAAACGTATCGGTAAGAACGAGGATTGAGCGATCGGGATTTTGACGGACGGAAATGGAAACACGCGTATCTGATTGGCTGGCAATGGCCACTTTCCCACCGTTTTT
>JACPFZ010000010.1:2079-19104 GCA_016182725.1 Candidatus Gottesmanbacteria bacterium | reverse complement strand
AGGATAAGAGGTTTTTCCACGAGAACACTTTTCCCCACTATGAACGAGTCATCCTGGAGTTTCCGGATGGCTTCTTCAAATGTTTGAGCAACGATAGCCTCTTGTACGAGATACGCACGGGGAGTAGCGGTCGTATTTTGATAGACTCGGATTGTTATTTGCTTGTCAGCAAGCTCTGAAACAGGGTTCAACCCTTCGGGGCTCGGGGTAAACCCTTCAGCGGTTAACGGAACTGCGCTGATGACCTTCGTTACCCCGAAGATATCGAGAAGTTTTTTTGCCTGGGCACTCACGGTCGCCTGCTCGGTGTTCACTGGGATAAGGTTTGAAAGAAGCGTTTCCGAAAGTGCTTGCCGCCGCAGGAATCTGCCGGCATAGACCTGGGTGGAAGGAATGTTCCACAACAGGTTGCTATCAGGAGCAATAGTATTTCGCAGGGTATGGTAGGGAGTCATATTTTGCCAACCTTTTGTAAGGAATGTCTGATTGTGGACCAGTTCACTTCCGATGGTATAGATATGATCAGTTCGTTCTATAGATTTTATGGCCGGTGGTTTCGAGATCCATCGGGCCGAAGGCTCTATCGCGTGATAATTGTCCCAAGTTTTCATGAGGAGCACGGTATTTGCTGCAACACAGACTATCAGGAAGCCTTTTGCAAGAGGACCTCTTGCAAAACCTCTTGCAAAACGTTCTACTCCCATTGCAGAGACTATGATAAGTGATGTAACGAATATCCATAAAAATCTTGAGGGAACGCGAAAGAGGTTAAATGGCCAAAAAGAATAGATGATGTAGAGTGGTGAATGGCTGCCAAGCATGAAGAGAAAGGAGAGGAAAAGAGCAATGAAAAAGAAAAGGGTGACCCCTGTAAGGCCACCCCTTTTGAGGCTAAAAAGAGATACGGTGAAGAATATAAGAGGGATAATGCCGATGAATCCGGTGTTTTCCCAAAAGATACTGCCGTCAAATATATGAAACGCCGGGTACGTACCGAGTTTTGGATTTCCCAAGCGATACGGATCTAAGAATGTGATAAGGTGCTTGAGCGGATAGGAAAAATACGCGGCATCGGCAGGTGAAAATCCGCCCCGTGCCGAAGACTCGTTGAGAAATTCCCACGATGGAAGTATCTGTACCCCCGAAAGTCCAAGAGCAAGGAGTATGGCAACGCCAAAGCGGAAACAGAACGGTACCATGGTTTTTCGCGTGAGCCAGACAACATACCCCGCAGCAAATAGGATAGTGACAACACTTGCCTGTGGAAAACCGGCAAAGATTTGCTGGCTTACAAGAGCGGCAAGAACCACTATCCAGCGAAGGGATTTTTTCTCGGTAAGCATGTGGCTGGCGGACATAATCCATGGAAGCATGCTGAACCCTTGAAGTAAGGTGATATGGGGAAGCTGGGTCATGACGGGGCCGGAAAAAGCCATGGTCACTGCTCCGAACAAAGAAGGGAGAGGAGATAATCCAAGTATTTTCAGCCATAGGTACATTCCCCATCCGATCAGTATCACAACGAGCATAAGACTGAGGTTGTATGCGGTTACAGGGTTCAAAAATTTAAAAAGAATGAGATTCGGAAGAAATAATGTTCCGATTTGTCCTTCGGCAAACAAAGGGAATCCAGCGCCCATTTTTTTTGACCAGAGAGGCAATGTGTTCTGTTTCAGGCTTTGGCTCAAAAAAAATTTTGTCGGAAAGCTGAAGTGCCACGCGTCGCTTCTGCCGAAATCCGGGGTTACGAGAAGTTGCGGTAGCGGAAAAAAAAATTTCCAAAAAAAAGCTAGCGCGAGGATCGCAATGATCAAAAGTGCAAACATATCCATCCGCCTTGTTTTCATCGGGGTAAGTGTAGCATACTGGAAGCATGCAATCTTTTTTCGCATTTTTTCTTGGCATGTCGGTTGGCTCGTTTCTCAATGTGCTTATTGACCGGTTGCCCAAGGGGGAAAGCGTTCTGGTTGGTCGGTCGCACTGCGACTGGTGCAAAAAAAACCTGCGATGGGACGAGCTTATTCCCCTATTCTCCTGGATTATTCAGGCTGGCCGCTGCCGCAGGTGTCATAAGCGTCTTTCGATCCAATATCCGCTCATTGAACTTACCAGCGGCATCCTGTTTATCATTGGCTTCCAACAGACACAGATTATCCCATTTCTCTTCGTGAGTTGTTCTCTGTTGGTTATTTTTGTTGCCGATCTCAAATATCAGATTATTCCCGACAGCATGGTAGTGGTCGGGGTTTTAGGAGCGTTGATAGGATTTATAGGTCAAATAAGACCGATAGGACTCTTGCCCTATCTCGCCTCGGCAGCAGGGGCAGCAGGGTTTTTCTTGCTACTCTGGTTGGTCACTCGTGGCCGCGGGATGGGATTTGGCGATGTCAAATTGGCGTTTTTCCTTGGATTGCTTTTGGGATTTCCCGGGATTGTCATTGCCCTCTATGCGGCATTCTTGACGGGTGCTCTCGTGGGTGTCATACTGATTTTGCTAAGGAAAAAAACGATCAAAGGCAGCGTAGCCTTTGGTCCATTCCTTATTATCGGTGCAATCGTTGCCACTCTATGGACCGATCAAATACGTCATTTTTGGGTCGCGGTTTTACCCTTGTTGAGCTTCTGATTGTCGTTGCCATTATTGGGATTCTGGCAATGATTGTCCTTTTATCACTCCGTGGTGGAACGCAGATACAAAAAGCACGCGACAGCAGACGGAAAGCAGACATGTCTAAAATTCAGCGCTGTTTGGAAGAATACAACAACGATCATGGGTATTATGTGCCGGCGAATGTATTTTCGTGCGGCGCGACCTCTCTTTCGCCGTGCATGCCTACTATTCCCTGCGATCCATGGAAAAACACGGTGTACCCCTATCAAACAGATGGGACGGCAACGCCCAGATGGTACCGATTATTTACCATGCTCGAGTACACCAGCGATCCTGCTATAGCGAACGTGGGCTGCAGCAGCGGCTGTGTTGCGGGTGGAACAACGAATAACTACTACGTTTCAAGCCCCAATGCTCCCTCGAGTGGATTAAGTGGATTTACCTGTGATGGTCAGACTGCTCCTATATGCGGACAACCGCAAAACTATGTCGGCATGTGCGCAAGCTGTTGCCCGGGTTCTCAATATAGAGTGACGCAATTTGAAGGTTCATACTATTGCTGTTTGGATGCATCATGCCAATGAGAATTTTCAATTTCAAAAAGGGACTTGCCCTAAAAATTTCTGGTCCCGCTTGGCGGGACACTTTCCTGTTTCAGAAATTTTCAGGGTTTACACTCATTGAACTTATTATCGTGATGGCCATTTTTGCCATCATTGCAGCAATCGGCATTGGCACGTACACGACCAGTCAGCAGAAGGGATGGGATGCGCAGCGTGTACAAAACCTTGCAGGAATCCGGCAGGCTCTGGAGATGTACTACAATGATTATGGCAAGTACTCCCCCGCCTCGGGGGGAAAGATTCTTTCTTGCGGGGGCGGAGCTTGTGCCTGGGGAGGAGGGCCGATGGATGATCCGAATGGAACAGTATACATGCGGGTCGTGCCCAAAGATCCGCGAGACCCCCTGCGCACGTACTATTACACTGTAGCAGATGACCAGAGTTGGTTTAAACTGTACGGTTGCATTGAGAACAAACAAGATCCCCGACGTATCACGGGCGGGTATGCGGGTACCAACTGCAGCACCTGTATTGAAACCAATGCGACACTATGTAACTATGGTATCAGTAGCTCCAATACGACTCCCTAAAAATGAATTACGAATTATGATTTAAGAATTACGAATATGAAAATTGATAAGAAAAATAAAGGATTCACACTCATCGAACTTCTGGTCGTGATTGCGATTATTGGCGTTCTCACGGCGCTCTCGCTTCCTAATTTTGTGGCTACCCGTGAACGGGCGCGGGATTCGCAGCGGAAAAGCGACATACGGCAACTGCAAAAAGCATTGGAATTATACAAACAGGATCAATCCCCCATTGCGTATCTGGCCGATGACGCGTGGAATACGACTGCGTGCGCAAGTCCGTGGACCGTAGGGAGTACCACCTATATGAACAAATTTCCCTGTGATCCGTTGACTGTTGCACGCTACGTGTATACCAGAAATCCTTCCGACACTACGCGCTATACGCTCTATGCGTGTCTCGAGAATAAATCCGATACCGATAGCACTACCCAAGCTGCGTGTGCATCTGGTAAGATGTATCAAGTGACGGAACCTTAACTACGAATTATGAATTACGAATTACGAATTAAGAATAGAGAACTGAAAAAAGGATTTACGCTTCTTGAGCTTTTGGTGGTGATTGCCATTATCGCCGTTCTTATTTCCATGGCGACCGTGTCCTATTCATCGGCTCAAAAGAAAGCGCGTGACAGTAAAAGGAAGCAGGATGTTAAAGCAGTGCAGGCGGCATTGGAACAGTACTACGCGGATAATAATGGGAACTACATCGCGGGCTGTAATCCCGGAACTACGTATCTCCCCAGCGGTATGCCCACGGATCCAAAAACCGGTAGTGCGTATACCGCCACGGCGTTTGGTGCAAGTTGTGCCACGACCGCGACTTATTGCTTATGTGCAGCATTGGAAGGAGAAACTAACACTACGACGGGCTGTGACGGCACGAGTCCGCCATCCGGATACGTCGGTACATTTTGCGTACGTAACCTTCAATGAAAAAAGGCTTCACCCTTATTGAAGTATTAGTGGTTGCCACCATTATTGGTGTTCTTACCGCGGTTGCCGTTACTTCATATACATCGGTGAATAAGCGGTCTCGAGACAGCAAGCGGAGAAGCGATCTCGAGCAACTCCGCTCAGCTCTCGAAATGTATCGAAGCGACAATAGTTACTATCCTCCGGTTGATGTGACCGGTTTTGGCAACGTGGGGGACCTTACCTCGTATCTGGTTCCCAGCTACATGCCTGGGATTCCTTCGGATCCATCCACAACCCAGGCATATTATTACTACGCCACAAATCAGAGTGGCACCAACTATTATGGCTACTGCCTGTGCGCGAAACTGGAAACCATCATTTCCCCGATAAATACCTGCTCCGTTTCTCTTCCGGCTGCATGTAATTTCGGTACGAAAAGTCCATGAGAAAGGGATTTACTATCCTCGAACTCCTGGTGAGTATGGGGGTTATTTTGCTTGTAAGCGGCGGTGTCGTTGCGGCGTTTAACAATTTTAACGAGAGCCAGCGTGTCCGTCAGGCAGCACTCACGCTCAAAGGCAACGTGCGATACGCGCAAAATAAAGCAGTATCTGGCGATAAGCCCACGAGTGGATGTGTCACACTCCAAGGATATACGGTGAGCTTTACCGGGACGTCGTATAGTATTCAGGCGCTGTGTGATGGTGGATTGGTGGGTGACAGTACCACAACGAGTCTTCCCGCCGGCGTATCATTTGTTGTCCCCATCCCCGCCGCATTTACGTTTGCCGTCCTGACCGGACGAAATGCCAGTGACCGGACGCTTACCGTTTCGGGTTTGAACTATTCATTCAGTGTGCAAGTTTCTGCAGGAGGTACCGTGACTACCGTGGGTTTTTAATGAACAACAGAGGTCAATCGCTTATTGAAGTCGTGGTCGCCGTGGGTGTCGTGATCCTTTTAGTGACCGGGTTAATTGTTGGTTCAACCACAAGCATTAAAGGGAGCGAATTTAGCACCTACAAAAGTCGTGGCCTCAAATACGCCCAGGAAGCAATGGAAACTACCCGAAACATGCGCGATACCAGTTGGGCAAGTTTGGCTACAAAGAGCGGGCTGTGGTGCTTGGACAAAGCTGGTACGTGGTCGCAGCCGCAAGGCCCCTCCTGCGATGTGAACATGGATGATTTCTATACCCGCTCCGTAACGTTTGCGTGGGAAGAAGGAAATACGAGGATGAAAGTAGAGGCTATCGTCACGTGGCAAGATAGCGGCGGCACGCACACAAGTACGCTCACCACGTATTTTACACAATGGAGATGACCAATTCTGATTTACGAATTACGATTTACGAATTACGAAAAAAGAGAGGACATGCCCTGAGCTTTGCCGAAGGGTTTACCCTTCTTGAGGTGCTCGTTTCGGTAAGCATTATTGCCGTCCTTTCTCTTCTTATCGCCCAATCCTTTTTTACCACATCCCGTAGCAATACCAAAACGGAAATTTTAAAAGAAGTGAAGCAAAATGGGGATTTTTCTTTATCAAGAATGAGCACTATGATCCGTAGTAGCTATCAGATTACCAGTGCGTGTAGTGCGGCTGGAATGACGGCATCCTCGCTTTCCATAAAAAATTCGGACGGTGGAACGACCACTTTTGGATGTACGGTCAATAGCGGCGTGACGCGGATTTCCTCTGCTTCGGGAAGTGTTACGGATTATTTAACCAGTACAAGTGTTTCTTTAGGAGGGACTGGATGCACTGATAGCACCATGACGCTCCAGTTTGTCTGTACCAGTCTCCCCAATGGAGGGAGTTCAGTGAAGATCTCATTCACCCTTTCGCAAAAAGGTACGCCGGTTGCCCTCTTTGAGCAGGCGAAATCCTCTTTTCAGACTACAATTGGACTACGGAATAAGTGAAGCGAGTTCCATGGTATTGCCAAACCCCAGTTATCTCTTTACAATGGATGTATGCCAGGTAGTAGAATTTCGCTCGATGCTGGCGCATCGAAAAACAGTACTACCGTTGGCAATAAACAAACTATATAAAGGAGGAAGAAATTAGTGTTCCGTAAGGAACAGCGAAATTTCACTACCTGGTATGGAGAGAACACAGTCGGGACAGATTCTCCTTATTTCGCTCCTTGTGCTTTCTGTCGCCACGACCATCGCGCTTTCGCTTATTGGCCGGACTGCAACAGATGTCAATATCAGTAACGAAGTGGAAGAATCAGCGCGTGCGCTTGCTGCTGCTGAAGCCGGGGTAGAACAGGCGCTTCAATCCGGTTTGGGAAGCGGGGGCGCACAGGTCCTTTCTCCCAACGTGACCTATGACACCACACTAACGAATATTGGTCTTGCTGCCGGTCCATATCTTTTTCCGCAAAAGACCGCGCGGGACAATACAGAAGTACTGTGGCTTACTAGTCACGACAGCAGTGGGAACATTGTGGAAACGCCGACGTATGTGGCAACCACTATAGAACTATGCTGGAGCACGGAGGCAACCACGCCTGCCGTTGAAGTCACGATCCCTTACAAAAAGGCAAGCGACGGAAGCTACCGAGTGGCAAGAGGCGCATTTGATCCGGTCAGTTCTCGGACCACGACCAACAAATTTACGTTGGTAGCAGGCGCAGGGGCAAACTGTGGTCAGAGTGAGTTTTACAAAGCGACACTGGACTTTACCACATTGGGGATAACGCCAGCCCAGGACACTCTCCTTGCACTCCACATCAAACCCATCTATTCCGCGGCCCAGCTTGGCGTGAATCCCGGAAGCAATGTTTTGCCTATCCAGGGAAATCGCATTGATTCCACAGGAAGCTTAGCCACGGGCATCACGAGACGAGTGGTAGTGTTGCAATCGTACCGGACAACGCAAGGGATTTTTGATGCCGTGGTGTTTAGTCAAAGTAGTTTCGGCCACTAACTGCGTATGAATATTGTTGGTTTAGACATCGGTTCACAGAGCATCAAGCTTGTTGAGCTTGCCCATGCAGGAAATTCCGTAACGCTGGTCACCGCCGGTACTATTCCCACACCCCCCAAGGCGCTTGCTTCTCCTCTTCCGGCTGACGCCCAAGCCGTTGCCGTCGCTATTAAAAAACTCATGAAAGACACGGGGGCAACCAGTAAAAATATAAATATTGCGCTCCCCGAATCGCAGGTGTTTACGCGGGTGATTGACGTGCCGCAACTTTCCCAGCGTGAACTTACTTCTGCAATTAAATGGGAAGCAGAACAGTATATTCCCCTTCCCTTAGATCAGGTAAATATTGATTTTAGTATTCTTCGGGAATCTAAGGAAACAGGAACGAACAAAATGGAAGTGTTATTGGTTGCAGCACCCAAGGCGCTTCTTGAGAAATACGTCAACATATTGGATCTTGCTGATGTCACCACTGGCGGAGTCGAGACAGAAATTATTGCGGCAAGCCGAGCCCTGGTGCGTAGTGCCACCACCATAAAAACCGCTATGGTAGTGTCTTTAGGCGCACAGACCACGGATCTTGCGATTCTGCGAAACGGCGTTTTGGCGTTTACAAGAAGTATAAGCGCCGGCGGTGAGGCACTTTCACGGGCGCTGGCTGCGGGACTGGGCTTTGAGCAGACCCAGGCAGAAGAGTTTAAAAAGACCTACGGATTGGAGCAGGATAAATTAGAAGGGAAGATCGTCGCAGCAGCCAAACCTATCATGGATACGATTGTGGGCGAGATTAAACGAGCAGTCGCGTTTTATCAGGAGAAATATAAAGACAGCAAAGTAGAAGCAGTCCTTTTATCCGGTGGGACCGCCAGACTTCCCGGGCTTGTGGTCTATATGGCGCAAGCTTTGGGCGTTGAAGCGCAACTTGCCAATCCTTGGGTGGGTATCAGAAAAGAGAGTCGATTTGCGGCACTGGACAGCGAAGGGCCAGTATTTGCCGTGGCAGTGGGACTTGCCCTAAAAATTTCGTAAATTCGCGATTATAGTCTATGGATGTACCAGGGGATATCAATTTATTGCAAACGAAGACCCGGCTTGCGCCGGAACTCCTCGCATTGGTAGAAAAGCTTCGGACTGCAGGGTGGATTATGTTGAGTGGGACACTGGTCGTAGGTGTCGCAACTGGGCTCCTTTTTTTCCTGTTAGGAGGGGAGCGCCAACGCGTTGCCGAAGACAAACGTCAGCTTTTGGCTGCAATGACGATCGATGCGAAAAAAGAGAGCGTATTTGTTTCGGTCAAAGAGCGCATCCCGTTAGTAGAGCGTGCTTTGAGTAGCGAAAAGGCGTGGGGACAAATTTTTGATACCGTGGGTTCCATTGCCCAACCGCCAAAACTGTATTCCCTATCCGTTGATGACAAGCAGCTTGTTGCGCTTAACCTGAAGACCAATTCTTTGGATGAGGTGGGCGGTTGGATAACCAGTATCCTGGATTTGTTTGCCCAAAAGCGGCTGCGCAGCCCACAGCTTATGGGGTTGCAACTGGCTCGCGACGGGAACATAGTAGTTACTATCGCCTTTATTCCACAATAATATGCCAGGTAGTGAATTTTCGATTCATCCACAGCGGTGGATGAGACTTAAAAATATCTATTTAGAGAGAGAATACTGTCTGCATAAGAAAGGAGATTTTCTATTCCGTAAGGAATTATCGAAAATCTACTACCTGGTATGAATGATGTCATACGCATGATACGAAAGTGGCTCCGTCCGTATCAAGAATTTGTTTTGCCAGTGATCCTTTTGGGGGTGAGTAGTTTGGTTATCCTCGTTGGGGTTATTCCGGGTGTACGCAAAACCTACCAACAGTGGAATCAACTGGCGGCGGAGCGAGGGGAGGTAACGGAACTTCGGGAGAAAGCCGCATTTTTAGCAAGTTTAAACGAAACAACATTGTTTGATCAGCTGTCAAGCCTCACTTCCGCGATGCCTATAGACAAGTCTATTCCGAGTATTTTTTCAACCATTGACGGAGTGAGTGCAAAAACCGGCTCCATATTTTCCAGTATGCAGCTCGCCAGTCCCGGAAGTATCGCAACCGAAGCCGCCAAGCGTCAAACCACAGAGGAGGCGGCACTCGGAAGTTACCTGATACCGTTTACGTTGACCATGGAGGGATCCTACAGCCAACTGCGTGACACATTTGATACATTGACGACGAGCAGACGACTTCTTCGCATTAAGAATGTGACGGTGAGCTTTACGACGGAATCGTTAGGACGGGCAACGTTAAGTATGGATACGTTCTGGGCACCTCTCTCCAAGTCGTCTCTTGGCAAAAAGCTCGTCCCGCTCACGGGAAAAGAAGACAGCCTCATTTCTCGCGTTGGGAATCTTCCCCTGCTTTCGGCCGTCGGGGTAGCCAGCGGTGTGCCTGTTGTTCCACGGCCCGACCCTTTTTCACCGTAGAAGATCCGGCCGTCTTTTTTGTGTTTTAAGGCGCGACTGTTGGTTTCTCCACTGTGTTATGTCTTTATGGTTGCCGGATAAAAGAACCTCAGGCACGTTCATTCCCTTGTAAATTTCGGGCCGTGTGTATTGGGGATACTCCAAAAATGGAACTTGGAGATGAGAAGGTGGATGTTGGAATGAGAAGGATTCGGAAGAAGTAACTCCTTCTTTGAGAACTCCTGGAAGCAAGCGGATGACGCTGTCCACTACTACCATCGCAGGAATTTCCCCGCCGGTCAAGACATAATCGCCGATAGAAATTTCTTCATCAACGAGATTTCGGATTCGCTCATCTACACCTTCATAATGGCCGCAAATTAAGATCAGGTGATTCAATTTGGAGAGTTTTCTTGCAATTTCTTGTGTATATGGTATCCCCTGTGGATCAAGAAGAATTGCTTTGCAAGAGGACCTCTTGCAAAGAGCCTTCGTATGCTCTAGTGCGCGGTCAACGACATCAACACGGAGAATCATGCCTACCCCCCCGCCGTAAGGGTGGTCGTCCACCGAGCCATAGTTGTCGGTGGCAAAATCGCGAATATTGGCGAGTTTGATAACCACGATCCCTTTTTCTTGCGACCTCTTGATAATGGAGGTATGAAAAGGGCCCGTGAACATGTCAGGGAAGAGGGTCAGAATGGAGATTATCATGTAGATTATTGCTGTTCGGCTAAGATAACGTCGACATACGCATTATTTTTAGCAGCGACGAGTTTGACCAGGTCACGGATCGCGCGGATGATGCGACCGCTTTTCCCAATTACCTTTCCCATATCTTCCGGGTGAATATGTGCGGTGAGTGTGGTTTTTCCTTCTTCTGTTGCTTCGTCCACGACCACATCTTCTGGATGATCTACCAGGTGGGCAAGAAGGTACAAAAGAATATCTTTCATGGTTGTTTTAAGAGTTTTAACAGAGAGGGGGTGGGCTGTGCGCCGACTGCCATCCAATAGTCAATTCTCTCGCGTTTTACCGATAGCTTCGGAGGAGTGACTAAAGGGTCATAAAAACCCAATATTTCAATCGCTTTGCCATCTCGGCGTTTTCCTTCTTCGATGGCAATAATCCGATAGGTTTTTCTATTTTTCGTGCCGGTTTGGGTGAGTCTCAGTTTTACCATACGTTTTATTTTATCAGGTTTTTCCAAGCTTCTCAAGCGCAAAGGCCGCCGCAGCCTGCTCCGCCTCCTGTTTCGATTTTCCTTTCCCTTCTCCTAACGTCTTCGTGCCCGCCACGACTTCTACCCAAAACGTTTTGGCATGGTCGGGTCCTTCGCTTTTTGTCACGCGATAGATAGGAGATATTTTTGACTCTTCTTGGGTTATTTCCTGCAGCAAGCTCTTAAAATCAAGGTACGATTCGTTTTCTACAATATCGCGGGCCTTGGGAAATAGGTATGTGGTTAAAAATGCCCGTGCCGCATCCAACCCTTGATCAAGGTATATGGCTCCCAAGATGGCTTCGAAGGTGTCCGCTAGGAGTGACGGATTTTTTCTGCCGCCTGATGCTTCTTCTCCATGGCTTAAAAATAGAAGGTCTCCCAAATTGAGGGTCATCGCTACGTGAGCCAAACTTGTGGTCTTGACGAGTCCCGAACGAATGTTTGTGAGCGTCCCCTCGGGGAATTCCGGATAGGTTTGATACAGAAAGTGCGACGTGAGAAGCGAAAGAACGCTATCTCCTAAAAACTCCAGGCGTTCGTTGGAAGTCTTAATGCCACGGGCTTCATTAAGATACGAGCGATGAAGAAATGCTTCCTTGAGAAGGTTTGGGTCTCGGAATGTAATGCCTATAGTTTGTTGTAACTGGTCAAGTGTCATCCAGGTAGTAGAACTTCGCTGTTCCTTGCGGAACAAAAAAATTCATACTCTCCGTAATTCTTCTATATTTATACCAGACAGTGTTCAGTAATGCGCGAAGCGCATTGAGCGAAGTTTCACTACCTGGTCATAATTATTTTTGTAACTCACCCAAGATGTTTCCCAATACGCCGTTGATGAATTTTGGACTCGTCGGATTACCGAATTCTTTCGCTAGTTCAATAGCTTCGTCAATGACTACTTTTGGCGGTTCTTTGTGCTCCATGAGTTCATATGTGGAGAGCCGGAGAATTGCCAAATCCGATTTTGCGATTTTGTCAATCGGCCATTCCGGAGCGCTTTTTGCTATCCACTGGTCAATTTTAGTAAGTTGTTCCACAATAGAAGCAATGTCTGTATCCGGCGGGAGTGGGTTGTGGAAGCCCAGAGTAAAAAGGTGCTGCATGCGTTCTCTGCGTCTTTGATGACGGGGATCGAGGCTGGTCTTCATTTTTTCTTTACTTTCTTTTCTTTTTTGGTAACAATGACATTGCCACCATAATAGCCGCAGTTTTGGCAAACGACATGGGGAAGCTTAACTGCTCCGCACTGTGCACAGCGCGCTAAACCGGGAAGGCCAAGTTTGATTGCGGCTTTCCTTTTTCCACCGCGGCGAGTAGAGTGTCTTCGTTTTGGAAGTGGTGCCATAAACAATAATTAAAAATGTAAAATGTAAACTTTAAAATTTATTGATTTCTATTTTACAGTTTTAATTTTTCAGTCTCCTGTTCTCATTATTATACCTTTTTTCACTCTCTCCCTCAACTGGGGAAATTGGGCGAGGTCGGGTGACTCACTGGTCAATAGACGAATGGCTTCCTGGGTTTGGGCAAGAAGGAGCGTGTCGCTAAAGCTTGCTACTTTAAAAAGTGGCAGGCCATGTTGCCTGGTGCCAAAAAGCTCCCCCGGTCCGCGCAAACTCAAATCCACCTCGGCAAGTTTTGGGCCGCTATGGATCGTTTCCAAGGCCTTGAGGCGTTTGGTCGTCGTGGGATCATCGGATTCGGTGAAGAGAAGACAGAAGGATGCGATCCTTCCACGACCCACCCTTCCACGAAGTTGGTGGAGTTGGGAAAGGCCGAAGCGTTCAGCGCCTTCGATAAGCATAATAACGGCATTCGGAATATCAATACCCACTTCCACAACCGGTGTTGACAGAAGGATCGCATCCTTCCCTGTTTGGAAGCGCTCCAACACAGCCGTTTTTCCCTTTGGTTTTAAGCGTCCGTGCAGAAGCCCAATACTCAATTTTGGAAACACTTTTTGGAGACGAGCGTACTCGCTTTTGACCGCTTTGACCGAAGATAATGTTTCTGAATCTTCTATGAGCGGACAGATGATGAATGCCTGTCCGCCGGTTTCCTGTAATTTTTTGGTTATCCACTCATACGCATTTTTCCTTTTCTCTTTCGGAACGACCCACGTTTTGACTTTTTTCCTGCCGGACGGCATGGTTTCTAATATAGACAGATCGAGGTTGCCATAGATTGCCCGTGCAACGGTTCTGGGAATCGGCGTAGCCGTCATGGTCAAAAGGTGCGGTGTTTTATTCCCATTGCCTTTGGTGAGTTGCATTCTCTGTTTGACGCCGAATCGGTGCTGTTCATCAATCACGACTAACCCGACATTGTTGAACGATTGGTGAAGGAGTGCATGGGTGCCGATGAGCACTGGCGCCTGATTCATTTTTTTGTTACCCGTTACCAGTCCTATATCAATACCCATGGGATCCAACATTTTTTTGATCGTTGCAAAATGCTGCTCGGCCAAAATTTGCGTGGGAGCCATACACACAGATCTGAAACCATTTTTGTATGCGACATACATGGCAATGGCAGCAACAACGGTTTTCCCTGATCCCACATCTCCTTCCAGCAGTCGGTTCATCGGGATGGGTTTGGCAAGATCGTCAAGAATTTCTGTAAGTGCCTTTTGCTGGTCACCGGTTAAGGAAAACGGGAGCGTTTGCACAATGTTTGCAAGAGGTCCTCTTGCGAGGCTAATCGGGTGCGCGTGTTGTGTGGTTTGCCAGAGGCGTTTTTGCTCATGCGCTTGCAGAAGTGTAAGAAAAAGTTCATCAAATGACAGCCGTCGAAGGGCATCTTTTGCAGAGTTTTTATCGATTGGGAAATGAATGTACTCAATCGCTTTTTGGATTTCTATTAAGCCATATTTGTTCCGTATAGAGTTAGGAATATACTCGAACACTTTATGTATGCACTCTTTGATAACAAAATGTACTCGACCACGAAGCCACTTAGAAGATAATCCTTCAGTTTCCGGATAGATTGGAACCAGTCGACCAGTGTGAAGACTTACGGCATGGTTATCTTCAACAAGTTCATACTCTGGAGATTGCATGACGACCTTGTTTCCAAACCATTCCACTTTACCGGAAAGATTGACGTTGTCTCCCTTGTGAATTGTCTGGGCAAGGAATGGTTGGTTAAACCAAACAACGTCAATCGTTCCACTTGCGTCCGTCACCTTCGCCTGCTGCAATTTTTTGCCGGTTTTCGTGAACGCATTGGTCATGCGCTCCACGGTTCCGCGAATAGTGACGGTTTCCCCCGCCTGCACCCTGCTAATCGGAGATTTCAAGGAATAATCATCGTAGCGAAACGGTACGTACCAGAGGATATCTTCGACTGTTTCTACGCCAAGCTTCTTAAGCTTCGCTGCCATCACCGGCCCCACGCGGGGAATGTATTGTATGGGGGTGGTCAGGGACAATTCCATGTTGCCTATTATACACGTGTGCGATACGCCAAGCGCTTCTTGAGGAGGTTCTCGCTGTAGCCGCCTTCGCGCTCGTGCTTGGTCTCCAGAGAGGCAGCCAGCTTTTGCAGTAGGTAGTTTGCCTGGTTGACTAGGGTGAGCATCAGGTTTACGGCGATCTCGGGATCTTTGGGGAGATCGGGGAAGTCGGGGGAATCAGGGAGATACGGATTTTTTCTTACTATCTCCCATATCACCCTTACTTCCCTTATCTCCCTGGCTTTTTCTTTCGGCCATATCGCCAGCTTATGCTGGCGGGCATACGCCTGGTAGTCCTTCAGAAGTTCTTCCTGACTGCCGGCTGCTACTCCTACCAGCTTTATGTAGGCTGCAAGGCTTTTTTCTTTGGATCCCTCGGCGACATTGACGGAGCCGGAGCGGGCTGCCTGTTCCATCTGGTCGCGGGTTCTGGATTTGTAGTCTATCCACCTCCGGCAGAATTCCACAGTGTAGTCGTAGATCGGGACGGTGATTTTGTAGGCGATGAGGTACTCATAGCCGGCCTTCTTCATATCTTCCCCCATACTTCCCTTACTTCCCATATTTCCCCTATCTTTATGGTGCTCCCGTCGCCGGGCCGTACCGTACCGCCGCTCCGCCATCGTAGACGGTTTTCACCTGGTTGGCCGACAGGGCGTAGTTATAGATGCGCACATGGTCGATTTGGCCGGTAAAATAGTTGGCCGAGGTATATGATCGGGTGCCGAGGCGGATGTTGCTGGTGGTGGCCATGGCATCTGTCCCCATGGAAACAGATGAACCATCGGCTTTGGCGTCGATATACACTTGGCCGTTGCCGTCGCGGTCGATGGTACAACCGACCAAATGCCAACTAGTATCCGTGATGGTGGAGGAGCTGGTGACGTCGGTGGTATCCTCACTGCAAACAACCTGGTTGGAACTGTTAAACTGCAGTCGCCAGCCATCGTTATCGGCATCTTCTTTGCTGATAATATTTGCTTCGCCATTGGCTGATCTTTTGATCCATGCAAATAGAGAAAAGTCTAGGGTGTTGGCATCGAAGCGGAGGTTAGTGGTGTCGGTGATTTGAACATAATCATCAGTTCCATCGAAATTTAAACTTGCATTGAACTTGCCCGTGGCACCGTTTCCCCATGCAGTTCCCGATGTATTGCAGGTGCCGATAGCTGTTTGCGTCCCCGTCCCGCCGATAGTGATGGTGCCGGTGTTGTTATTCCCACTCGAATCATTGGCCGTCCCGCCCTGACACTCGTCAAACTTCCACCAGCCCACTGGAGCCCCGCGGTTGTAGTCATAGGCGATCTGCGCCGCCGTGCGGGCGTAGTTGTAGACTTTGACGTCGTCAATATAGCCGTCATAGCTTTGGGCGGTGGATCCGATGTGACTGCCGATATTGAAGGAACTAGTCGAGGCGACAGAATTACTACCGCTCCAAGCTTTAGTTTCAATAAACTGTCCATTGATATAAAAAGAAACGTTTGTGCCCTGCGTGATAACGGCAACTACATGATTCCATTGACCGGCTGCAACAACATTGTTGGTTGTATCCAGGTTTCGGAAGGTAGTGCCATCATAATATTGGAGTCGTAGCTTATAGAGGCCGCCGGAAAGGGTAATTAATGCCACACCAAAGTTCATATCTGTTCCGATACCATTGCGGACAAAGAAAGCATTACCATTTGTTTGTGTCGCATTTGGCTTAAACCAGGTTTCAAAGGTCATGGCATTGCCTGTTGTGGTTCCAAGTGGATTGTAGACAGTGCTGTAAGTAACCCGTGAACCGGTTGTGCTAGTGTTGGCGACAAAAAATAAACTGCTGCCAACCTTACCCTGACTCCATGCCGGATTAATCGCACCGCCAAAAGTTCCGGTTCGGCCATTGCAACTCTTGTCATTAGCGCTGGTTCCGGACTTTTCATCAAAATTCCAGTAAAGATCAGGTGGATTCCCCGGGCCGTCGGAAAGTTGGGCGGATTCGCTGGCCGCGCCCGTGCCGAAGTTGAGGGAAGCCCCCGCGTTGTAGTCCAGCCGCACTTGATCGACCGTAAGCGCGGAATTATAGATTTTCACATCATCCATAAACCCAATAAGCGACGTCGGGGTGGCATCATCGCCTTGACCAAGTTTCAGGTTGCTCGTCGTTCCGGTAGTGAGCGTGCCCGGAATCGTGCCGGTCACGGTACAGCTTTTCAACACGCCGTTTACATACACTTTCACCTTAGTGTCATTGCCCGTTCCCTGTGTTCCGTCATAGACAACGCTTACTTGCTGCCAGGTGCTTGC
>JACPFZ010000010.1:0-2002 GCA_016182725.1 Candidatus Gottesmanbacteria bacterium | reverse complement strand
CAGTGCTAGAGGAGGAAATCATGACTTTCAATTTTGCCGCTGTGGTATCGTCGGTTTTTATCTGAAACACGCGTTGAGTTGTGGTATTTGCCTTACTCAAAATCATTTTGTTTGTTGCCAACGTTTGCGGATTCACCCACAGACTCGCGGATATGCTGGCTGCTGCGTCCACAAATGCCACATCTCCGGCAGAAACCGTGTCCGTCGTTGTGTCGAAACTAAGACAGCCATTGTTTTTACACACCGCATTGGTGAGCCACGTCGCGCCGCTGTTGGTGCCGTTATATGTACTGCCGCCAAAGCCGGAATTATTTATGGTGTTGCCTTGTTGCTCATCCAATTTCCAATAGATAAGCTGGCTCCCTAGCGGCGAGCCGCCCGTCGGATGCCCGGCATTCATATCCTCCACGATCTGCTGATTTGTCCGGGCGTAGTTGTAGATTTTGACGTCGTCAATTATCCCCGTCCAGGTAGAAAGGCTATCGCCCGGATTATCTCCAATTCTGAAAGGAAAGGTGGTTGAAACAGAATTTCCGGCAATGGTCGCCGAACTTGCTGAGCTCACCAATTTTCCGTCAACATAAAAATAGGCAGTATCTGTTGTTGGTTCTCGATCAAGGAGGGCTGTTAGATAATGCCATTTATTGTCGGCCAAGCTGGTAGGATTTGTAACATCGAGAGCGATTGTGTTAATAGTATCGGATAAAGATAATCTAAGATTCGTACTCCCGTTGGGGATCCAAAAAGTATATCCGCCGGATCCGGCTGCATTTCCTGCTTTACCAACAATCGCAGGCCTAGCATTAACGATGCTTGATGAGAGTTTGGTCCAGGCGGAAATTGTAAAATCTTGCTTACCCGCGTCAAGCCCTCCCTGAGAAAAATCCCAGTTACTCTGATCCGGGATATTTACGTTATCATCACTTCCGTCAAAACTTACGGCTTTCCCATATTTTCCCTGAACCCACGTTGGCCCGCTTGTCAGGGTCCCGGTGTTTCCCTTTCCAGAATTATCATTAGCATCCGTACCGCTCCCTTCATCCATCTTCCAATACCCCACCGGCCCGGGGGCGAAGTTGTAGAGCTGGGAAACTTCACTCGGCGACAGGGCACGATTGTAGATGCGGACGTCGTCAATCGAACCGGGGAAATATTCAGTCACATTGTCAACATCATGACCAATCCGGATGGCTTTAGCCCCATTGACGTAATTGGTTTGAGTAGTGGTTTTGTCCAAAACTCCATCTACATAAATATTGGTGGTTGTGCCGGAGCGAACATATGTAAGGAGATGCCAAGCATTGTTGTTGATGGAAGTAACGGCACTAACGTTTGGAGGAGATGCACTGTTATGATACAAAAATGCTTTACCCCCATTGATGCCGAAATAAAACCTCCCCGAGCCAGTACCACCGCTGGTTCTATTGCTAAGAATTGGTCTTTCAGCGCTGCTGCTGGTTTTCATCCAAGCGGAGACGGTCATATCACCACCGAAGGTAATTGAAGTACCTCCTGGGACATCAACATAATCATCCACCCCGTCAAAAAACCCGCCATTGCCGAATTTGCCGCCGGTGGGATAGGCTTTACCTCCAGTGGCACCTGCTGCGGTACCATGAACCCCGTTGCCGGAAGAATCCACAACTTCGTTTAGAGTGCCAGACCAGGTGGCTTCATCCGTTTTCCAATACCCCACCAAACCTTTGTTTAAGGGCTCAGTAGTTTGCTGGCCCAGGACAGCCGAGGAACCGATTTTGCCAGCACCCTGGAGATAATCCGACTTCACCTGGGCCGCACTGCGGCTATAGGGGTAGAACTTGACGTCATCAATAAAACCGTTAAATGTATAAGGAGAAGTGGTCGCCACGCCAGAGGCGTAGCGAGTGCCGATTGCAAATGGGGCAGTGCTGGCACAGATTGAGGACTGACTAGAAGATGAGCCAACTTGGTTCCCATTTACATATACTTTCATGTTACTTCCATCAAAGATGGCCTCTAAAAA
>JACPFZ010000049.1 GCA_016182725.1 Candidatus Gottesmanbacteria bacterium | reverse complement strand
CAGAAGAGCAGGAATCTGGATTTGTATAAAGAAGAAAAATGGATCTTGTATGACTATAACTATCCTTTTGTGAATCTGAAAATTATGTATCGACCCTGGCCTGATGAATTTGTCACTCCCTTGTAAGCTATTGCAAGCTATCTTCCACCCATGCTATAGTGGAAAGATATGAAGAAAGTTGATGAAAACAGGCCGACGATCAAAAAAGATCTCGACGAGTTGGAATCACACATTATTATTGCGGTAGGAAAAGCAATAGAAGAAACTAAAACTGAGTTAAAAACAGAGTTTAAAACTGATATGAACCAGATGGAAGGACGACTATCCCGCAAGATTGACAATCTCTCTTCCGACGTTTCTGGGCTTCGGAATCGAGTAATAGACTTGGAAATAAAACACGGCACGCCGCACGGACACACCACAGCGTAAATTCCTTATTTGCTAACTTTCCTCTTTTATGCTATACTTCTTATTGTCCTGAAGACCGTAGGTTCCGCCCGGGGCGGATTAAGTCCAAAAGAGCCTACCGAGGGAGTTGTTTAGTTAACTAGTTAATTAGCTAATCGGTTAATGAGAAAGATAAAAAAATTCTTTTTTAATTAACAAATTAACTAATCAACGAATTAACAAAAATCCCTCGTCATCGCGGGGGATTTTTTAAAGGTTACCCCGCAACGCAAGGCGTGCGGGGTACAGAGGCCACTAGGCTCCCGCGAAGACGCGGATCGCCTGTGGACACTAGTATGCCAACAGCCAAAAAAATTGAGTCCGTCAAACAGCTTACGGAAAAACTACATAAGGCAACGTCTGTTGTTCTCACCGACTACCGGGGCCTCAAGCACAAGCAACTTGAGGAGCTGCGAAAAAATTTGAGGAAGGTTGATGGCGAGTTCGTCGTAGTGAAAAACCGCCTGCTTCTGCGGGCCCTTCGAGACTCCAATATTGTCAATAAAAATGCGACCGCAGAAATATTGACTTCTTTTAAATCCTCGCTCACCCAACAAACCGCTGCCCTTTTTAGCTATGGTGATGAAGTGGCACCACTTAGGCAACTCGTCAAGTTTTTGAAAGCTACGGGGACCGGAAAAACCAAAGCCGGAATACTGGGCAATCAATCGCTGACGGATCATGACGTGATGCGACTTTCGCTTCTTCCGTCCAGAATAGAGCTCCTCGGTCAACTCGTCCGGCAGCTCAACGCACCGATACAGGGCTTACACTATGCAATGAGTTGGAATATCAATAGACTTGTATGGGCATTGAACGATATCAAAAAGAAAAAAGAAAGTAATTAATGTTGCCCGCCTACGCTTCCTTTGCGACTTTTCAGTACTATTCGTACACGTCGCAAAGAGCGCGTGAGCGGCGGGTCTAAGAAACACTAAACTCATTAATTCGTTAAGTGTTTCTAAGAGGAGGTGTTAAAAATGGCAAAGATATCAAAAGATGAATTGTTAGAAGTAGTTGAAAAAATGACGGTTCTGGAGCTTTCTGATTTCGTCAAAGCGCTGGAGGAAAAATTCGGCGTGTCTGCCCAGCCAATGGCAGCAGCGGCGAGCCTGCCCGCCGAAGCTTCAGCGAAGGAGGGAGCGAGTGTCCCCGAACAGACGGTCTTTAACGTGGTCCTGGCAGAAGCTGGTGCCAATAAGATCGGCGCCATTAAAGCCGTACGAGAACTCGTCCCGACGTTGGGACTTCAAGAGGCAAAAGCACTCGTTGAGTCTGCTCCTAAAGAAGTGTTGACCGGCGTCAATAAGGTAGCAGCAGAAGAAGCCAAAAAGAAACTGGAAGCGGCTGGAGCAAAGGTGGAGTTAAAGTAACAAAAAACGATTGGAGAAGAAGTCCCGTGGCAGTTTTCGAGTCCTCGAGAAATTACTGCCACGTGGATCCCGCACCGAAAGCGAAGCTTTCTGGTGCTGGGACCAAAAAGAAACTGGAAGCGGCTGGAGCTAAGGTGGAACTGAAATAACAATGTTCAACAACCATCAAAAAATCCCCGACATTGTTGGGGATTTTTTTGTGTGACAGTTGATGAGTCCTCGAGTCTTACTGTCACATGCGGTGAGGACTGAAAGGACGAATCTATTGTGGCACTCTTGGAGTTCGTCTGCTAATGTTGGGCACATAATAGTTACTACGGGTTTATGTTATTTGATATGGTCATAGTTTTTCTATTTTTTTCTGGCGCTAAGAAAATGCCAGTGACAAAACCAGTCTTCGCTTGCATAATTTCTGAAACTTCCTATTGAACACATTTTATGTTCGATTTCACTTAGCCTGAGACAATTTCGTAAAATTTGGAAATAATTTTGAGTTTGTAGAAAAGTAAATAATTATAGGTTGAACTCACTCTTTCCCTACCCGTTCATAATAAAACGAAAAATGATCAGACTATGTCGCAAAATAAGATTGTCAAGACGTTTCGGAAAACATCCTGCAATCTCATGTATTTTGCGACGCCGCAGTTATAGGAACATACATGGTAAAAGATATCCACATTCTTTCAACTATCTCCTGTCATCCTATTGATATTCTCTTTCCGGATACACTCTCGTTTCTCTATGTATTACACGAATAGACCATCGTCATATTATCTGCAATAATCACTATCGTTCTCTATGGACACCTTTGATCCCTATTGACAACATTTGACCACGGGTGTACCGTTGTGAATGATAAAGATATTGCTTGCCCAAAGGAGGATCTATGTCACTTGGAGATGAATGGCCGGATCTGCTCACCGTCCGTGAAGTTGCAAAAATTTTGCGCGTATCGCCTTTGACGATCAAGCGCTGGGGGAAACGCGGCAAGCTCCCTGCTATCCGCATCAACTCCCGCGGCGACCGCCGCTATAAGAAAGAAGCGGTTATGTGGTTGTTGGGACTACAACAGCGGGGACAAGTGTAAGATTGTGAGGAGCCAGTGTGTATTCTTGCCATACGCAAGGTCTGTTTTCTACACTCCTGGCTCCCCGAGTACTGTTATGCGGTGTCCATTTTTCTCTCGGCCGGTTGATTGTCTGGAGAGCTAGGGACCTCAACGAAGCGCGCCTCCTCCACATGAAGCCAGGATTTGAACACGTTCATGAGATAGGGTTCTTCGATTTCGTCCCAGCTAAACATCACTCCTTTGACGATTACGAGTTCGTAGCGGCTGCACTTAGCAGCACTTACTACCCCATCGATAACCAGCATGTTTTGCTCGATCCCGTCAGCGAGTTTCTCTCGCGAGTGGTAGCGGTGGACCCCATCCTCTGGGCTTCCTTCACGGCCGATCTGAATAATTTTTTCGCTCATGTTTTTTCTCCTTTCATGAGCTATAGAACCGATAACAGACAGAATAACTGGTCTCAAGATGCATATCCATACAAATATGGGATGCCTGTTTACCAGATGGCTGTCTGCTATGTCTGCTTTATCAAAGAGCGACGATACAATCCAAATGAGAACTATTATTATACCACAAATATACTACAGGTCAAAATCCACTGATAAAGTCTTACGAGGGAGCTCCTGGGACTTCAACAGAAGGGGCAGTTGTAGATTTCTCGGTCACTTCTTTCAGATATCCTGCGGCCGTCGCAGGATCCATCACGTTGACATTTAACCCCGTTCCCAGCTCAAACCCTGCCCGATGGATAAAACGCGGGATAATCCGGATAAACCAATTGGTCCCGGAGGAAATGTAATAATTGTAGCCGAAGGGCGTCGCACCGTGAATATGGAGAAAGCGAGGGTCATGGTAGGCGACTTCAATACTGCGGGTAGCGCTGTGTAAAATTTCGGCAAGATCCGGAAGCTCACTGTCAATAACATCGCTAAATCTGGTCCCCTGTTGCCTAGGAGCAACCCATTTTTCAAACGGCCACTGGGAAAAATCCGGACAGTACGTCACGTAGTGGGTATTCTCCATCACCACGTTACTTATGGGCTCACGCGAGAGCGCATCTAAATTAATCTGTTTCGGGACAACGACCAGCTGGGAATGCGGGT
>JACPFZ010000048.1 GCA_016182725.1 Candidatus Gottesmanbacteria bacterium | reverse complement strand
CCATCCTTTCCCCTACTGGCACCCTCCATAGCCAGCTATGCCCTATTATACTATAATCGCTGGGATAAGTAAAGGGGGAATTCAAAACCCCATTTGCTTGTGCCCCCAATATTCTGCCCGTTTTTTAGCAAGGATCGCCTCTCGGTTTCGCCAATAATAATTGATGGCCGCTTGTCGCTGGGACTCTTTAATCCGTTTAGGAGTCGGCACCCTATGAGGGATTAGCGTCACTCGGCATTTGACACTGCATGTATATCTTTCTGAGCCCTTCTGCCGACATCTCTGAACATAAAAACGCTTCCGTTGAGTTGGAGCGCCACACACAACACATAGCACCGTTATCAGATCTCTGTAGCCTCTTGCCTTGGCTTTGCATTCTGAACAGCGAGAGCGGACTACACCCAATCTTTTCTTATTGGCTAGATAGGAGGTCCTTTCTATTCCGGTCAGAATGCGGAATTTTTGGCATTCCCAACACCACATTTGTGTAGTTTTAGGTTGTTTTGCACGAACCGCACAAGTTTCACAAAGTTTTTTCGGATGGCCCCTCTGCCGCACATTACCACATTTGGAACAAAACAATTTCTTCCTGATGGCAGCTATTCCGTATCGTTGGCAAGTAAGTCTTATATTTTCCCTCGTGCACCCCACTTCTTTAGCAACTTCAGTGAGGCTCATCTCCCCAGTTTCCATTTGTGTTTTGAATTCTAGAATTTGTGATATATGGTTTTGTTTCTGGTGGGTCCGCAAGCTGTAGCCCATCTGGCGGAGCAGATTTGTCATTGTGTAAGAACTGATCTGATGCCCCACATCTTTGAGCTCCTCGACCAACTCACGCGCACCCTTATAAGCCACACGTAGCGGCGATCCTGGGATGCTATAACTGATCGGCTTTACCAGATGTTCCAAATCCTCGCGCAAAGTAGAATCTGTCTCTACTATGCGCTTGCGGCCTCTGCCAGACCGACGGATGCGCCCTTTGTTAGGCAGTAATTCGAATTGCTGTATCTCTTGTATTCCCCTTCGAATCGTAGCCTCGGAGACGCCCGTAGCCCGCGCTACTGCCGCCTGGCCTCCCCGTCCGATGGCCAAGGTTTCCGCTGCCAGCATGAGCCGCCGAACCTGCTCATCCACTACACCAGCCAGGGCTTCGTATCGACGCCGAATACCAGCCTCATCTGCAGCCATCATCCCTCCTTTTCCTACACCCCTATTATACTTAGTCAACTCCCAAAAGTAAAGGGGGTTTGCGATGCCGGGCCTTATCGATACCTTTGTAATTCAAAATCTGATGCAGACAATGAGTAATTTCAACCAGGTCTTTCTGATCTTCCATTACTCGATCTATGTCTTTATAAGCCATAGGAGCCTCATCAACCAGCGCATCAGCTGCTTTCTCCAACCACACTTTCCCTTGCATCACCGCTGATAAATCTGCTCCTGTAAATCGTTTCACTGCCTCGGATCTACTCATCAATCGCCCTGCTCCATGGGCCGCTGAATGATAACTAGCTCGATTTCCCAGCCCCCGCACAATATAACTTGATGCCCCCATGCTCCCCGGGATCACTCCTAAATCGCCCTCCCGAGCCCGGATTGCCCCTTTACGCATCACCCAAATATCATCACCACCATGGCGCTCTATCTCCGCATAATTGTGATGACAATTCACTCTAGAAATCTCTGAACCGAATCCCAGCCAGCGAAAAAGCTGATAACATGCAGCATCCATCATAATATCACGGTTTGCCCTGGCGTAACTCTGGGCCCACAGCATATCTCGTATATAGGCGTCGAATTCAGCTGTCCCCTGCACAAGATACGCCAATTCAGGATCCTCTAAAGCAATAAACCATCTCTTCATGAGTCCTTTTGCAATTTTGATATGGCGTTCTGCTAATTGATTTCCAATTCCACGACTTCCGCTGTGCAACACAACCCAGACCATATTTCGCTCATCTAGACAAATTTCAAAAAAGTGATTCCCGGAGCCCAATGTCCCCAATTGCCTAGCGAGCATACTTTCCTGATGGGTGGATAAACCCTGCGGCAAGCCGAGTTGTTCCAAACATTCAGAAGCTTTTGCTGAAATTGTTGCATGTCCATTTCCCATACCAGAGGGAATGGTCCGCTCTACCTGAGGCAGGAAAACTTGCAGAGAATCCGGCAATTGTTCAGCCCGCACATCAGTTTCCACTGCGCACATCCCGCAGCCCAGGTCAACTCCGACAGCCGCTGGAATTATTGCGCCCCGAACGGGAATAACAGAACCGACTGTTGCGCCGAACCCCAGGTGCGCATCGGGCATCAGCGCAACATGTCCAGCAATAAATGGTAATCGGCTCGTTCGCAAAGCTTGGTCCAAAGTGTTTTGTTCGATTTGCGAGGCCCAATTAAGCAGTTTCGGTGTAATCTGTTCCATATCTATTCCTTGCCGGAGTCTT
>JACPFZ010000007.1 GCA_016182725.1 Candidatus Gottesmanbacteria bacterium | reverse complement strand
GTCCTTTGCGCTCCATCCACTCCGGGGTATGAAACGCTTTATCATCGAGTAACTTTTTAATAGCGGGAATTTCCATGGCTTTCTGTTTAAGGGTGACGACTTGGTCCACGGAAACAAGATAGGAAGGAATTGTAACCTTTTTCCCGTCAATCAGCACATGGCCGTGGGTAACCAGTTGGCGGGCAGCCGCTCTCGTCGGAGCAAACCCGATGCGATAGATCAGGTTGTCGAGTCTCCGTTCCATAAATTCCAAAAGTTTTTCTCCCGTGTTTCCTTTCCATTTCTTTGCCCAGTTGAATATCTTGCGGAATTGTCGCTCCAACACCCCGTATAAGCGTTTCACTTTCTGTTTTTCTCGAAGCTGTGTACCAAAATCAGAAAGCTTCCGCCTTCCCTTGGAACCATGCATTCCCGGTGGGACATTGAGCCGTTTAAGAAGGTTGGCATGAGCTTTCCCTCCCACAGTCTTTAACCCTAAATCAAGGCTTTCGCGCCGGGCAAGTCTATTTTTTGGTCCAGTATATCGAGCCATACTTATACTCTGCGTTTCTTTTTGGGACGCAAGCCATTGTGCGGAATCGGAGTAATATCAGCAATAAGCGTAATAGCAAGTCCCACTGCTTTAAGCCCTCGAAGTGCCGCATCACGGCCGGCCCCCGGACCTTTAATATACACTTCAACTTCTCTGATACCAAAGCCCTGTGCTTTTCTGGCAACGCCTTCTACTGCGGTCGTGGCTGCATAGGGCGTAGATTTACGGGCCCCTTTAAAACCCGCCATGCCAGAAGATCCCCAACACAATGTGTTTCCCTGCATGTCCGTCACGGTCACGAGGGTATTGTTAAATGTTGCCGTAATAAACACTTTTCCTTTTTCAACAGTTCTGGTTGGTCGTTTGATTGCCATATTGTTAATTTGACGTAAAACGTCACTTTTTCTCTGCTGGTGCGGTTGCCGCTACTTTTGCCCGTTCATCTTTCTTTATTGCACCGATCGTAACGCGTTTCCCTCGACGAGTACGGGCGTTAGAACGCGTCCGTTGTCCACGTGATGGCAAATTACGGGCGTGACGCATGCCACGGTACGAACCGATGTCCCGTAGGCGTTTGATATTGTCTTGCACTTGACGACGAAGGTCTCCTTCTACCACAAATCGCTTTTCGATAACTTTTGCGATACGGTTTACCTCTTCATCGGTAAGTGTATTTACCCTGCGCTCCCCCGGCATATCTGCCTCATGCAAAAGCCCGCCCACGTTTGATCTCCCAATACCATAGATATAGGTTAATGCTATATCAAGACGCTTTTCATTTGGCAAATCAACCCCTGCGATACGAGCCATATTTCAACTGTAAAATTAAAACTGTAAACTTAAAAATGTTAATTTTAAAGTTTAAAGTTGTTTCTACCCCTGTCTCTGTTTGTGTTTCGGGTTTACGCACACAATATACACCCGACCACGACGACGGACGATTTTACACTTATTACACATTGGTTTTACACTTGCACGAACTTTCATGTGAATTCTAAGTTACTTAAGTGACTTAGGTTACTTAATTCTATAAACGATTCTTCCCTTTGTTGGATCATACGGGGTCATTTCTAATTTGACTCGGTCACCAGGTAAAATGCGAATAAAGTGAAGTCGCATCTTCCCTGATAAGTGACCTAAGACAATTCTGCCGTTCCCCAACTTCACCCGAAACAACGTATTAGGCAAACACTCGGTAACCTCACCTTCTACTTCAATCTTCTGCTGATCTCCCATATTGGCGTTCACCACACAAAAAATTACGGGGTTCTTTACCCCGACCAAAGTTTTCCTATTGTACCCTACTATTCGCCTTTGGTCAATATAATCGGGCCTTTTTGCCCAATAGCAATCGTATGCTCAAAAACTGCGGAAAGTGACCGGTCGCGGGTAGCAAGCGTCCAGCCATCATCATTTCCATAGACAATGTCACCGTGCCCCTGTGCGTAAATGACTTCAATAGCAAGGGTCTCTCCGTCTACCAGCTCGGGGGTACTATCGGGAGGACCTTTCAGTATCCCTGGCACCTGCGGCGCTTCATGGAGCTGCCTACCAACCCCATGCCCGGTCAAAGCGGTCACCACGCTATATCCGGCCATCTCAATCATTGTTTGGATTGTCTGAGAAATATCACCAATGCGATTGCCCATGTTTGCTTGATCAATCGCTTTCCATAGTGTTTGTTCTCCAACGTTAAGAAATTGTTCCTTTTCTTTATTCCCACTTCCAACGATCTTCGTCCACGCGGTATCGGTGTGCAGACCTTTATACACCATGCCGATATCAATCGTGAGGATATCACCGTCTTTGAGCTTGTATGCCGTCGGAATACCATGAACAACCTGTTCATTGACACACAAACAGGTTGCCCACTCGTATCCAGGGACGGTCCTGAACGATGGCGTCCCACCAGAGCGCGCAATAAGAATAGTTGCCCGTTCTTCAAGGTGTATGAGGGATACGCCTGGTTGGGACAGTCTTAGAAGCAGCTCCATTTTGATTGTTTCAACCACTTGTTCTTGATTCATGTTGGTCGTGTCCAGCTCCCAGGCATCGGGTAATTTCTGTAACGGGTCTGTCGCTCGTGACATATCTTGTTCATCTCTGTCTTTAATATCAGCCAAAACTTCTTCCAATGTTTTTTCTATCCCTTTCTTCTGATACTGTACCAAACGACGACGTGCCCGCTCTTCGAGAGTGGCTGTGAGATAAATTTTAAGGTCTGCCTGCGGCAAAACGCGAAGTCCAATATCTCTCCCCTCCATGACTACGGATTTCCCTTTCACGAATGCTTGTTGCCGAGCTACCATAACTTCCCGAACTTCGGGAATTGCTGCAATTTTAGGTACTGCCTGGGATACGCCGGGAGCATGGATAAATGGCGTAACATCCTCACTATTAAGCCTGACTATAAACATTCTTCCATTTGCATGGGACGGCTGTTCAACGGTGATTGTTGCCTTCTGTAGTACTTCAAGAACACGACGAACCTCATGAGGACGAACTCCTTGACGCAAACATGCGAGTGTCAACGCACGATACATCGCTCCGGTGTTAAAAAATGTGATTCCTAAATCCTCTGCGAGTTGGGCTGCAGTGGTACTGCTCCCCGAAGCCACTGGCCCATCAATCGCAATTTGTAATGTATCCTTCATAGATCAAGGAAGTTAAAGTCTTTTTAACATTGCATCTACGGATTGTTGGAAATCCTCTCTAGATGCATTATTATGCATGAAATATTTGGCTTTCTGTAAACAATCCGTAACACGAAGTCCAAACTTTTGAGAACCTAAACTATCTTCCCGCTTTTCCTGTTGTAAAAATTCTTCGAAACTCCCTACCCATGCCTTTCCTTTATTCATCAGTAATCGGTGGTATCGTATGGAAGGCTTCGCTACAATTCCTACAAGATGAAAATTATTCTCTATTTCCAAAGCAGCTACCTCATGAATATTTCTGATGCCATCAATAACTGCTTTTGCTACCCCGTCAGTTTTCAACTTTTTCAAAGCCAGTTGCGCTAACACCTGCGGACCAAATTGTTCTCGCATCTTGTTGCCGTAGTCCTGCAGTATTTCGCGCGTGTAATCTGTAATTCCTGCCTTAGCCACTTCCTCTTTAATAAAGTCCGAAAGAGTTACCCGAGTGAATCCTTTGCTCTCTAAATATTTCGCTGCAGTCGTTTTTCCTGATCCTGGCAATCCAACAATTCCAACAATGAACACCTTTGAGGCTTTCATGGATTACTTGACGCACATTGCTTCATGATGTCTTTATGGACGTCTTCAATCGATTGGTCGGCATTAATTTCTACGAGTACCCCTTGATTTTTGTAGTAATCCAGTACCGCCTGTTCCCCTTGCTTGTAGATTTCCAAGCGCTGCTTGATGCGCTCCGGCGAATCATGAAGCTCACTACTTCCCGGATGGAGCGGCCTTCCGCGAGAAATAAGCCTTCGATACGATTCCTCTTCGCTTAACGCAAGATAAATAACTTTGTCTATCTTAAAGCCGTGTTTGCTTAATTTGTCCTCTAAAAATTTTGCTTGCTCAACATTACGCGGAAATCCGTCCATGATCCAACCATTTCTGGCATCTTCATCTTTAAGTCGCCATTTCCAAAGGACAAACATTTCGCTGTCGGCAACGTATTTTCCCTCGGCAAGCGCCTGACGGCAGACTTCACCAATAATACCTTTATCATTGGCTGCGGCATCACGGACTAAATTTCCTGAAGTCAAAATCGCCGAGTGCAGCTTCTCGCTTAATAATTTCGCCTGTGTTCCTTTTCCAGAACCTTCCGGACCAAAAAAGACAATATGCATACCAGGTAGTGAAATTTCGACCTTTGCCTTTTACGCTTTTGTGAAATCTCAATGTCCTTTCTTTATAATAATGTTATTATTGTAACCAAGTAGCCTCACATCGACACGGGCAAAGTGAAAAGCGTGTCGAAATTCTACTACC
>JACPFZ010000047.1 GCA_016182725.1 Candidatus Gottesmanbacteria bacterium | reverse complement strand
TGAATATGGAGAAAGCGAGGGTCATGGTAGACGGCTTCAATACTGCGGGCGGCTCCGTGTAAAATTTCGGCAAGATCAGGAAGATCACTGTCGGCGGTGTCGCTAAATCTCGTCCCCTGTTCCTTGGGAGCAATCCATTTTTCAAACGGCCACTGGGAAAAATCTGGACAGTACGTCACGTAGTGGGTATTTTCTATCACTACATTCGTGATGGGCTCACGCGAGAGCGCGTCCAAATTAATCTGTTTCGGGACAACGACCAGCTGGGAATGCGGGTGAGAAAGGCTTGCTCCGGCATGGGCGCCGTGATTGCAAAAAATAATGACCTGCCCATCGTCCGCATGTGCGCGGAAGCGGTCGCGGTAGGCAGTCAGAACTTTTGCTACCTGTGCTGGCGGCAACTTTTCAATATCATCGTCGCAACTGGGACTGTGGATGATAACCTCATGAATGTCGGTAATCGGGTATTTATTGGGAACTACCCGCACTTCCCACCCGGGCTTATCTTTCTCGCCCGAACCGATACGATACACTTCAGGCGGCGTTGCCGCTTCGTTGCCCACGCAAAACGGGCAAACCGCCGGCTCTCCTCCTTGCTGCGGGGGGGTAACCTGCTCGCCGTCTGATTCGGCGGGCCGGTTGACGCGGCTCGGGGCAATGACAACCCATCGCTGCGTCTTCACATCTGGTACGTATTTTGCCATAGTTTACTCGGAAAGTTGCAACCGCAACTATTCCGAGCTACCTTCTTCAAACTTCGCCAATAACTCCATCATATCTTTTTTCTTCTCAATCGTCACTTCGATTTCTACCACTCCTTGCCCGGCCTGCTCCTCGTAGTCCCGAGCTTTTGTCGAGGGACGAAGTGGGGGCTGGCCGTAATATACCATGCTCTCCAAGGGAGCAGCTAATACCGCCGGCAAAACCAAGAGGTCCTCTTCTCCGTCAATCACAATGACCGAGGGTGACCCCTTTAAGGCCACCCCTTTTGAAGCTAAATTTTCTGCCCACGCGCCAATTGCCGCAATGGCTTCTTGGGAAATAAATCCCGGGCCGCTTGCAATGTGTTTTCCCTTACTCAATGCGGAAAGCTCCATACTTGGTTTACGGCCAACCCGCAGGTCAAAAATCGCAAGTGAAGGGGTGATGCCTGCGTCCAGGAATGTTTTGGTCGCTACGTCCCCCACAGTAACCACGGTCCGGCCCCGAAGCTTTCCCAATGTTTCCCCTATTGCAGAGCCAACAAGCAGTTTCCCCAGGGGTTTGGTAAGCTCCGGCCGGAGAGCATCGGGAAGGAGAAATTTGCCGGACGCAGTAATTTCGCCATTTCGTGTACGGGTTGAGGAGATCGGTTGCCCATCGTCAGCTGCAACCATCGGCACTTCCAAAAGTACCAAGCCAGTGAGTCCGCGCTTGTTTCTCATGTCATTGATTGCTTCGCCTGTTGTCTTATTTTGGCTCGTCACGATAAGCGCATTTAATGAACGGTCCGAGGCCGCCGGTTCATATCGGTCTTCAATGGGAATGATAGTCGCCTGCTGCCTCCACCCTTTTTTCTTTATCCACCGCTCAAGAGCACTCTTGCGTTCTTCAAACTTCGTAATTCGTAAATCGTAATTCTTAAATCTTTTCGCAAATGTGTCCGTGGTGATCCCGACCGTCACCCGCTCTCCTTCGGCAAATGCGCGGGTAAGCACCGCCTCGTGGCCGCGGTGCAACCCGTCAAATGTGCCGGCGATAAAGACGCGGTGAAACATAGTATATATGATAACATGATATAATAAATCCATGCCAGAAGGAGAAGCAGGGAAATTCAGCGAACCGGAACAGGCGCCGCTTGACCTGCGTTTAGGAGTTGCAACCAAACCACATCCCGAGCATCCCGACCGCAACGAAGATCGCTCCTTTGCCATGTCACCACGCGGCGCTCTGGTGTCTACGGGTACAGAAGGATACGACCCTGACAAAGAAAAAAGACTCGCAAGTGGCATCTTCGCAGCCGGCGTGTTTGACGGCGTGGGCGGCTATGCACAGGGCGATCTTGCCGCAAACGAGTTGCGAAAACTGGTCATGGAAACATGTGCGGGCACTCCGCTTTCTTCGTATCCAGAGTTTCAAGGGGCAATGCGCAAAGCGTGGATCAAATTTGAACAAAACGCAGGGCAACTACTGGAAAAAAAAGCTGATACCACCGGTTCTGTCGTGTGGATATTTGAGCAAGAAGGAAACCGGTATGCAGCAACAGCCCAAACCGGCGACAGCCGCGTATACAAACTCACGAAAGACGGCAAAATCACCAAACTCACCCAGGATCACAATATGGCCTTCCATCTCTTTGGTGAAAAATATCCCCACATAGCAACATTTATTACCGACGTCTTAGATCGTGCACCGGTAGCTGGCCCAGGCTGGAAAGATAAACGGAACGAACTGGAGGAAATGTGGCAACATGTAGCGCCGGAAGACCAAGAAGCAATTCTTGAAAAGTTACGGGTACAGCTCCAAAGCACAGGCCTGCCGACAGAAAATATTGCGAAAACTACCATGCCGCTCTTTGATCACTTCTGGATGATGAGAAATATTACACAAGGCGCACGAACAACCAATCCCACGTTTGGCCTGCATGAGCTTGCCGAAGGCGATCGCGTGATTCTCACAAGCGACGGACTTTCCGACCCATTGACCACTGACGAAATCAAACGGGTAAGCCAAGGGTCCGGTACAGCGCAGGAAAAAGCCCAGGAGTTGGTGATGCACGCCTATGAAACGTCAAAATTTGGCCCACAAGGGCCGCAGTACCGTACCAAGCCAGACGATGTGACGGCAGTCGTCATTGGATAATTACCTTCCAGTCTTCCCAAAATTTCTTCAAACCGATGTCGGTGAGATCGTGAGTAAGGTCAAACTCGTGCCAGTCAACGTCCAGGGAAAGCTCGTGGTACGGAATTTCCGCAAGACCTGGGGCATCGTAAATAAAATCTTTGGGAGGGATGGGAAACCCCTCGTTTTCCCATTGTTTTAACAACTTAAAAGGGATTGTTATCACATCACTTTTGAGCCACAATGCATATAAAATGTGTGCAACGGTTCTGACGCTTGCGGTAAGCACCTTCGGCCTCTTCATTACTTCGATGTATCGATACATCGAAGTAATATTCGCTACCACGTCCATGCCATTTTCTCCCCGATCATCCATGCGGCCGACAAACGGCGAGACGTAGACGTCGTAGTTGTGTGCTTTGGTCGCCACGTACACCGCCGCTGCCTGCTCTTGAGAAAAGGTCAGGGTAATGTTCACCGGCCCTTCCTGGCAAAACACTTCCGCAGCAGCAAGTCCCGCGGTCGTTGCGGGAAATTTAACGACACCATTGGGAATCCAGCTCATCCGGTCACGGGCCTGCGTGAGCATATCTTCGGTGGTTAATGTTGCTGGATCACCGATGACTTGGATGGAAATTGCGCCTTCGGGAATAATCCGGCTGATTTCTTGGACAGTTTTTTTGTAATAATCTATGAGATTCTCTGAACTCACTTTTGGTTTCCCTGATTCCTGATTCATGATTCCTGATTCTCTTGCGAAGCGCTTGGCGATAAGCGAGGGGTTTGTCGTCTGTCCGGTGACCCCCGTAAGAAATCCCGCTTTTTTCAGAAGCTCGTCTGCCTCGTGGGTCTCGGCTGGATCCCCGCCGTCAATAAAAATCTTGCTTGGTAATTCCATGTGATTATCCTTTTTTCAAAAAATTTTTAATAGTTTCCATAATATCTTTTGCTCCAATACCTTCAAAATCCAAAAGCTCTTCCGGCTTACCGGAGCGGGGCATTTTGGAGACTGCCAAGTGAATAAGCTGATCTGGTTTGATCGTTTGATTCCCGGTATCAAGCGTAGAAAAAAGAGCTGACTTGACCGCCTCTCCTAATCCCCCTTCGGGGTAGTGATCTTCGACAACGATGATTGCCTTCGTTTCACTGGCGGCTTTTTTGAGTGTTGCCGTGTCGATGGGCTTGACGCAGTAACAATCAATGACGCGAATGCTGATGAGTTCCTGGCGAAGTTGCTTTTGCGCCTTCAGTGCTTCGTGGATGGTGATGCCGGCGGCGACCACGGTCATCACGGGAGAAACCGTGTCAAAAACACGACTCCCGCCGATGGGAAATTGATCGTCTTTGGTATAAAGTACCGGCGTCTCAGGCCGCGTCGTTCTGATATAGCTTATGCCGGAGCGCTGCATCATTTCTTCAACAAGGCGTTCTGTCGCAAAAGGGTCTGCTGGATACAACACCGTGGATCCATGCACCGAGCGAAACAATGCGATATCCTCAAGCCCCATCTGGCTGGGGCCATCCTGGCCTATCGAAACCCCTGCGTGGGAACCGTTGAAGCGGATCGTGGCACCGGAAATCGCGCTCATCCGGATTTGGTCAAACGCGCGCGTCAAAAAACAGGCAAATGTGCTCACCCACGGTGACCATCCTCGTCGTGACAACCCAAGTGCCACCCCCACCATATTCTGCTCGGCGATGAAACATTCAAAAAAGCGGTTGGGAAATTGTTTGGCAAAGAGTTCCGTGTAGGTTGAATTTTGCACATCGCCGTCGAGGACAACCATGTTCGGATAGGCTTGCGCAAGGCGCACTAATGCGTTGCCGAAGGCTTTCCGGGTAGCAACGGGATTTTGTGGATCATAGGTTAGCGCGGGGAGCTTTGGCAAATGCGAGCCCTGCGCCGAAGGGGCCGAGGCGATAGCCGAGGATCGCAGGACACGAGCATTTGACGAAGCGACCTCAGCGCCCGCAATAATACCGCGTATCTTTTTATCTACTTCCCCCAGCTCCACGAGTGCTTTGGCGAGTTCTTCTTTGGATAATGCCTTCCCATGCCAGCCGTTTTTGTCTTCCAAAAATGACACGCCGCGGCCCTTGACCGTCTTGGCAATAATTGCTACCGGCCCGGCTTTATAATCGAGCGCTTTTTGATACGCCGCATCAATTTCTGAAAAATCATGACCGTCAATCACGATTGCCCCCCATCCAAAGGCTTCGAGTTTCCGACGGTACACTTCGGTGTCGTGTCCGTACATCGTTTCCCCAGATTGTCCCAGGCGATTGACGTCAATAACGGCAGTGAGATTCGTTAACCTCCGGTGAGCGGCCCACGCAAGAGCCTCCCACACTTCCCCTTCAGCCATCTCACCATCACCCAACAGCACGTATACGTGCTGTAAATTTGAAATTTGAAATTTGAAATTTGAAATTCTCGCCTGAAAGGCGAGGGCTTCCCCCACCCCCACCGACAACCCTTGCCCCAAAGATCCTGTGGCCGCTTCCGTAAACAAAAATCGACTGGTTGGGTGTCCTTCCAAATTACTTCCAAACGTGCGGTATTGCAAGAGGTCCTCTTGCGAAAGGCGTCCTGCCGCTGCGTACAACGCATAAAATAATGGCGAGGCATGACCTTTGCTAAAGATCACGCGGTCATTTGCCGGATTATCCGGATGCAACAAATCATAATGCAAATACTTGAAATAAAGCATCGTCATCAGTTCCACAGCCGACAAAGACGACGTGGCGTGCCCGCTGCCTGCTGCAGTGGTGGAAACGAGAATAAAATAGCGGATGAGTTTTGCAAGTTTTGTGAGTGTCTGGGTATCCATTGATATCTATAGTAGAGGATTGTTGCCATCCCATCAAGATCACATTTTGACTGATTTGCTGGACAAGAAATAATAGACTATACTTCCTCTCTAATGGATGCCCCCGAACAAGGAAGCCTGCCGGCGCGCGAGCACTACCTCCATGTGCTCAAAACGCTTGCCCAGAAACCACAGGTGACGGCACATGAGGTCCGCGGATTATTTGAGCTGAAAAAAGCTACGCTTGAGGTCAACCCGCAGGAATTTACTGACCTTATCTACGTGTCGTTGGTTATGAGTCGATGGGATCGGGGGTACCGTCTGACGGCGCTTGAATACCTATTTCATAAAACGCTTGAGGCAAGTATGGTAGAGGAAAGTAAAGAGCTTGCTCGGTTTTGGATTCGATGCACTGACGGAGTGCTGAACGAGCCGTTGTTTCCCGAGAACCCCCAGTACTATCCTCAAGTCTTAGCAAAAATTAACCAGCTGTGGAAGAATGATCCGGGTCTTTATGGTGTTCTTAGTCAAGCAATCATCTATAATAAAGAGCTCGCCATGGGTTCCCTAAACGCCCAAACACTCGATCTTGTCTACAGAAGGTATACCGACATACGCGATACCTTCTTTCATCTCTAGGCCTTGCGAAGCGTATCAATGGTGGCGGCAATCTGTTTTGGGTCTTTAAAAAGGAAACTGGTGGAAACGAGCCGTGTTGCTCCTGCTTCTTTGACCAATCTCGCCGTCTGCTCATTGATCCCGCCGTCTCCTTCAATAGGGAGATCCGGTAGGTTCCGGTGAATGGTTTTCATCTTCTCTACCGCCTCCGGCAAAAATGGCGATCCGCTAAAACCCGCCTCAATCGTCATCACGAGTACCACGTCAATGGCCTCCAAAAATGGTTCAATCTCGTTAAAATCCGTGGCACCGTCGATTGCAAGCCCCACCTCAATGCTCTCGTACTGCGCTTCATCCAGAAACCTGCGTGGATCGTTGGCTTCTACATGCGCAATGAGTCTGCGAAATCCCGCATCCACGAGCGGCCGGATATATTTTTCAGGACTGGTAACCATGAGGTGCGCTTCAAAAGATAGCCTGTGATCATAGCCTTTTTCATTCACTGTTGACAAATTACTGCTTAAGCTTGATTTTGTCAACGTACCCAATGCGGAAAAATCGAGGAAGGTTGTATTAGGCACCAGCGTTCCGTCTGCCACATCAATCTGCACCCAATCCACCAAACCCTGCACCAACGCAACCTTTTTTTCAATCTCGGAAAATTCTTGCTCGAGGATACCGGGGATTACCTCAACCATTGCTTCTCCCTTGCTTTGATCTTTTTGAGTCTTCGCGTGTGGCGCTCATCTCCTTTGAAAGGGGTTGAAAGAAACGCTTGGATCATGTCTTTTGCTCGCTTCTCGCTCATATAATCGCCGGAAAGAGCTAGGATATTCAAATCATCATCCTCTCTCCCCCGCGCAACTTCTTCAACCCCGAGTCCCGGCGAGCACCGAGCGCCTTTCACTTTGTTAGCCGCAATAGTGACCCCCACTGCCGACCCGCAGATGACAATCCCTCTGCTTTCGGCCTCGGCAACCACCCTGTCTGCAACCGCAAACGAAAAATCCGGGTAGTCATCGGTTTTTTCGTACACGGTGTTGCCGCAGTCTATAACGTCGTGGCCAAGGCTTTCTAACCACGGCTTGAGCGATTCTTTGAGTTCAAACCCACGGTGGTCCGCTCCTAAAAAAATCTTCATACGTACCTTACGTTCCTTAAGTCACCTAGGTGACTTTTGAAATTCTTCGTGTCCTCCATATTCACGCCGGAGGGCAGACACGACTTTTGTCGCAAATGTCGGCGCTTCTTTTGATTTTTTTCGCGCTTCAAGCGCTTTCTCTAAAACGGCAACCTCAATACCAAGCTCTTTTGCAGTAGCCACGGCCCAAGTACCGGTTTCTCCTCCACCCACTTTACCGGTAAATGTATCTAAATGCGGGTCTTCGGAAAGGGCTTGCGCCAAAAGTTCCAAAAGATATCCCCGTATGATGCTTCCGTTGTTCCAGTTTTTTGCAACGGAACGAAGATCGAGGTTGTACGGTCCTTTGCTAAGTAAAGCAAACCCTTCTCCGATTGCCTGATCCATCCCATACTCCACAGCGTTATGGATCATTTTCACAAAGTGCCCTGCCCCGCTTGAGCCGACCTGCAGCCATCCGTCTTTTGCTGCCAGCGCGTCCCAAAGCCAACGAAAACTTCCAATGACGGACTCATCTCCTCCAAGCATGAGACACGCCCCAACTCGTGCACCATCTAATCCGCCGCTTGTCCCGCAATCGACATAATGAATACCACTTTTTGATAGTTTGTCATAGCGTCGAACACTATCTTTATAGAAACTATTACCACCATCTATAACAATATCACCTTTTTGTAGTCCAGAAGCGATCAACTGATCAAGAACTTCGTCAACAGCAGCACCAGCCGAAACCATAAGCCAAATGACTCGAGGAGAAGGGATATTTTTGACGAGGTCTGCAATGCTTGTGACCGTAGAACGTTCTTGAGGGGTTCGGTTGTACGCCACTACCTCTACCCCCTGCTCCTTGAGATGGAGGACCATGTTTTTCCCCATTTTGCCAAGACCGATAAAACCGAGTTTCATACGTTACTTAAGTCACTTAGGTTACTTATGTGATTTTTGAAAAAGTCTTTTCTGAAAAAGTTTTTCTGTAAAGCCACCTTCTTTTACAAACTTTTTCTCCATTGCCATAATCTGCCTACTGAGAAGATAACTCGTGATATGGCATAGGGTCAAGAGGAAGTTTGCGGCATCAGCGGGAGAAGCCGGAAGAGTTGGTTTCTCTTTTAAGTAACCTAAGGTACTTACGTTACTTAAGGAACTTAAGCGGTAGCCCAACTGACGACAAGCCTGCACCTGCGGACTGTCCTTCCCATGGATTGGGAGCTTTCGTTGCCGCAAAAAATCCTCGTAATCGCTCGTGAGTTCCTCCAGCGAGGCTTTTGCAACACCTAAAAGTTTTATCTCGCCTTTTTTAGAAGTAGCACTCTGCCCCACTCCTTCGACAACATTTTGTTTTCCCGACCGAGCTGCCTGCACCATCTGATCGGCGGTACGCCGATCAGGAAAGTTACTTAAGGTACTTAAGGAACTTAAGTTACTTAAGATGAAACGATGACAAAAATCGACGGTGAGATCGTGGATGATCTCGGCGTAGCGGTAGCTCAAAAGATACTTATGTTTGGGCAGCATACGTGACCTACGTTACCTAAGTGACTTAGAAAGGTTCTCATAAGAGCTATCGAGTTTCCCAAATTGTTCGTCCGTCAGTTGATTTTGTGCCCATGCAACGGACAAAAGGCTTCTTACTGCAGCCACAAGTCCGCCTGCGTCGCGCATCTTCCCCTCGGCCTCACGCCTATCCCGTCGAGTAAGGCTATCTGCAAGAGTGGTAAGAATGTGCAGAGAAAGGTGTTTTATTTGTGCTCCCAGTTCCCCGCCGCTCGCATCAACCACTTCTGTGGCATCCAACGCCGCAACATAGGCTTCCTGCCACAGCTTGTTATCGTGAAAACTACTCATAAGTTACGTATGGATTATAGACGATCCTTGTGTAAATACCAATGCCTGCCGTCTTTTTCAATCAATGCATCTGCTTCCTTGGGCCCCATGGAGCCTGGAGCATACGTATATAACTGAGTAGTTGGCTGGAGTCCGACGACTGCCTGATCCCGAGGCTTTGGGCGGGACCAACCTTCGAGGATGTTCGTAATAAGCTGCCAGCTTGCTTCGATACCATCGGTGCGCGCAAACAAGGTCTGATCTCCCCGGATCGTATCAAGAAAAAGCTTTTCATACGCTTCCGGCTGGCTAAAATCCGGAAACGCTTGTTTATAATGAAATGCCATGGTGGTGTCGGTAAGTTTCATACCCAATCCTAGTTTTTTTACCATGAGCCGCAAATGGACGCCATCGTCAGGGTGGATCCGAATGGATAACACATTTCGCAAGACATCCTTTTCAGGAAAAAGACACGCGTCGCCGATGCACACTGCTGGCTTTTTATAATGAATAGAAATTTCCGTCACCTTTTTTTCTAACTTTTTGCCGGTTCGCAGGTAAAACGGGACATGCTTCCATCGGGGCAAGTGAAGGAGCACCTTCATTGCAACGAATGTTTCGGTACGACTCGCAGGCTGAACACCTCTTTCCTTATGGTACCCCTTATATTGACCGCGGACCACACAGGTGGCAACGTTTTTTGGCGAAAGAGGCCGAATAGACTGCAAAACCTTCACGCGCTGGTTGCGGATAGACGTGGGGTCAAACGCATGAGGCTGTTCCATGGCAATAAGGGTCAGCAT
>JACPFZ010000046.1 GCA_016182725.1 Candidatus Gottesmanbacteria bacterium | reverse complement strand
CGCCTTCAAAGAGTTTCGGACCAAGCTCATACTGTTGCACTTAGCATGAGAATGTAGGCATCCTGTAGCCAAGAAATAGTGTATACTGCAAAAGATGAAAAAGGCGATTTTTTTCCTCATCACCGCTCTTGTTACAGGATTCGTCGGCGTGTGGTTTGTCGCACAAAATCAATTAACATTCAAACCAGAGAGCCAAAAATTTCAGGTGGTGACCTCGTTTTATCCTCTCTATTTCTTTGCCAAAGAAATCGGCGGAGATCGTGTGATTGTAACCAATATTACGCCGGCTGGCGCAGAACCCCATGACTATGAACCGACAACCGGCGATATTGTAACCATGGAAAAAAGTGATGTCCTCATCCTTATGGGCGCCGGATTTGAACTATGGGGAGGAAAAATACGAAACAATCTGAAAGATAAAAAGACGATGATCATTGCCGCGGCGGACACACTTGCAACCCAAGAAATCGAAGAGGAAGGAAGGGTGGCAAGAGATCCTCACGTGTGGCTTGATCCGATGTTGGCAAAACAAATAGCGCAGATTCTTACTCAAACACTCGAAACCATCGACCCCGTGAGCCGGGAATACTACCGATCCAACATGGCAAACCTTGCAAAACGATTTGATGCATTGGACCGTGATTTCCGACAGGGATTTTCATCCTGTCAACAAAAAAATTTCGTGACGTCCCATACCGCATTCGGCTATCTTGCTTCCCGGTATAACCTTACACAAGTACCAATCACCGGGTTGTCACCGGACAGCGAACCGTCACCCAAGGAACTTATAGAGCTTACCAAATTCGCAAAAAATAATAACGTAACACATATCTTTTTTGAAGAACTCGTGAGTCCGAAACTTGCCCAAACCATCGCTTCCGAAATTGGCGCACAAACCATGGTGTTACATCCCATTGAAGGATTGACTCCCCAACGGGAAAAAGCCGGCAAAGATTACTTCTTACTTCAAAGGGAAAATCTTGATAATCTAAAGATAGCACTCGCATGCCAATAACCGACAATGTCCTCGTTTCCATAAAAGACGTTTCATTTGCCTATAACGGCGAGCTCGTCCTTGATTCCATCAACCTGAAGATAAAACGGGGTGATTTTTTGGGAATCATCGGACCCAACGGGAGCGGCAAAACGACGCTTCTTAAAATTATGTTAGGACTCCTGAAACCCAAAAGCGGATCGGTAGACGTATCCGAATCAAAAATCGGCTATGTGCCGCAAAAGCCAGGATCCAGTATCACCCCTTTCCCTATTACCGTTGAAGAGGTTGTCGCACTGGGAACAATGACAGGAGGAAGGTGGCTTGACATAAAAACAGCAAAAGATAAACGGAACATAACAGACGCGCTTGAGGCCGTCGGTATGCAATCGGAACGAAAACGACTATTAAAAGAGCTTTCCGGAGGAAAACAGCAACGGGTCTTTATTGCCCGTGCGCTTGCCGCTGGTCCCGAACTTCTCATTCTCGATGAACCGACCGTCGGCGTGGATGTGGAAGCCCAGGAAAAATTTTATCAACTTCTAAGAAATCTCAATCAAAACCGCAAACTCACGCTTGTCATTGTATCTCATGAAATGGACGTGGTGGCCCACGAAGTCAACACTATTGCGTGCCTGAACACGAGACTCGTCTGTCATGGCACACCCAAAGAAGTGTTAAAAAGTGATTTTATGGAAAAGTTGTACGGAAAAGAATTGAAGTTTGTGGTTCACGGTCATTAATTACTTGGAGTGAGCTTGCCGAACTATGTTTGAACTATTTCAATACAGCTTCATGATTCGGGCGTTTATTGCGGGAATCACCATTGCTGTTACTGCGCCTCTCATCGGAAACTTCCTCGTTATCCGAAGATTTTCCCTTATCGCCGATACCCTTTCTCACGTCGCGCTTGCCGGTGTTGCCATTGGACTTTTGACTGGTATGCAACCGCTCCTTGCTACGATAGTGGTAACGGTCATCGCATCCATTGCTATCGAACGATTACGAACCAGCAAGAATATCCCCGGCGAAGCAGTGCTGGCGATGTTTCTTCCTGGAGGCCTTGCCATCTCGATTGTACTTCTCAGTCTTGCAAATGGGTTTAACGCCAACCTCTTTAGCTACTTATTTGGAAGTATTACGACGGTTACAGAGAACGAGGTATGGTTTATTGTTGGACTAGGAATAGTAACCAGTGCTACGGTGGTCATTTTGTATAAAAAACTTCTCACGAGCGCCTTTGATGAAGATAGCGCACGGGTAAGCGGCGTGCCGGTGAAACTCGTCAATAATTTGCTCATTATATTGACAGCGATCACGGTTTCCCTGTCTATGCGCGTCGTGGGGATTTTACTCATTGGTGCACTCATGGTGATTCCTGTTATTACTGCGATGCAAATTGGAAAAAGTTTTCTTACGAGCATGATACTCTCCGTGATCTTCGCCGCAGTGAGTGTCGCAGGAGGATTACTCCTTTCCTACTATCTCAATCTCCCTGCCGGTGGCGCGATTGTGCTGCTTTCGTTGGCAATGTTTGGAGTCATTGCACTTTTTAAGAAAACCATCGTATAATCTCTTCATGAACATCCTCGTTGCCTACGCCACCAATTCCGGGGGAACAGCTGAAGCAGCGCAAATTGTCACTGATACACTTACAACACAAAGCCATACGGTAACGCTGAAAAGGATTACCGATGTGAATCCCGATGCACTTTCCACATTTGATGTCATTCTTTTTGGCTCTCCCAGCTGGGACTATAAAGATCAGGAAGGAGTGCCTCATGAAGATTTCATTGCCTTTATGGAAAAGATGAAGGGAAAAACCATGAGTAAACCGTTTGCGATTTTTGGATTGGGCGACCGCAGTTACCCGCATTTCTGCGGTGCGGTAGAACACCTGGAAGCCTTTGTCAAAACCATTGGAGGAACGCTTGTGGGCCCCTCCCTTCGCATTGATGGCTTCTATACCAAGCCCGGAAATCGGGAAACTGTCCAAAAATGGGCGCAGCAAATTATCCGCTAGAGATACTTGGCAATATTTTCGTTGTGCTCCTCGATAGTTTTGGCAAAGTGCACAACTCCTTTATCATCATGAAGATAATACCAGTAGGGCGTGTCTGCGGGATAAATGACGGCTTTGATCGCAGCCAGGCCGGGATTGGCAATAGGCGCGGGAGGCAGTCCGGGGTGGGCATACGTATTGTACGGTGAGGCAATAAGTTTATCTGCATCAGTTAACTCTTTTTTCCACCACGTTTTTTGCTCCGGCTGGTATCCGAGAGCATACTGCAACGTCGCATCAGTCTGCAGTGGCCATCCGGCTTTCAAACGTTTGAGGAGAATACCTGCAATAACAGGACGGTCTTCATTGGTTCTTCCTTCGCGTTCCACAATAGATGCTAAAACGATGACTTGATCAAACGTGAGACCAATTTTTTGTGCATCGACACGCATTTGGCTCGTTACTTTTTTATTAAATGTATCCAAAAACAACTGAGCAATGGCTGCTGGTGTTGCCGTTTTCGGGATAAGGTAGGTATCGGGAAACAGATATCCTTCTTTTGCAAAGCGCAGAAATTCACTTTCCGGGATATCAAGTTCTTTTGTTAATTTCCCTGCAATTTCTTCAGACCTCCATCCTTCAAGTGTCGTCACCCATACATCGACCATCCCATGGGTTAGCTCTCGAGCTATATTTCCCGCATTCATGGTACGGTTCAAGCGAAAATCACCCGCTTGTAAATTACTATCGAGTCCTAAAAACTTTACCAACAGAAAAAAGGTAATGGGATTTCGGATGAGTTTCCTTTGCGCGAGATTACTTGCTATAGTACGCACCCCTTCCCCACGAGTCACGACAAACATGATCGGCGCCGAATCTGAAGGATCTACAGATGATGTCCCTTCTGCCCACCAGACAACGGCACTCCCCATACCAATAACAAGAACAAAAAGTAAAATTCCCAAACGGGTTGTATTCGATTTCATCGTTTACTCCAGAGAGAAAACAGCAATATTTTTCATTGTTTCTATGCTTTCTTTGAGCCGCCACTTATCCGAGCTATACAACGAGCATAGTATATCACCTTTGTCCACATGCTCCTCTAATTTCCGATGGACATACATTCCAGCCAGCTTATCCGTCGGGCATCCCAAAATGCGACAAATCACCGTAACTTGTTTATTGTTGATGCTACTTACTCTGCCTTTCTGGTGTGATGGTACATCATGAGTAAATTTTCCGGGTTTGAGTTGGCGGCTCTCTACGTGTGGATTTCCTCCCTGTGTTTTAATAATCTCATGCATCTTGGATAACGCTTTCCCAGAAGTCAGCATCTCCCGAGCGACATCTTCGCCGATCACATCTTTTTTCCCCGGCGTATCGGCAAAACACAAGCTCAACAGTTTTCCGGCAAGCCGCAGGGCCCGCGCCTCAAGGGCAAGCGGTCGGTTTTTATCCTGTTCTAACACCTGAAATACGTCTCGTGCTTCAAGTACTGGTCCCACTCCCCGTCCGGCATTTTGCCGAATTTGATTTATGTCTACAATGACCTTAATATCGAATTTTTTAGCCAAAAATGTAAATTTTTTGGCAATAATTTCCGCATCTTTAAAATGCGCAATTTTCATCGTTGGTCCCACGGGAATATCTAAGACTAAATGGGTGTCTGCCGAAGCTACTTTCTTTGCCATAATGGAAACAATAATTTTATCAAAGGACTCAAATGCTAATGGCTGTTCAACTTGAATAATGATATCGTCGGCAGGAGCCAAACCCAAATGTCCGCCCCACACGATGCAACCACCCGCGCGAGCAACGAGTCGTTCAATAGCACGTGGGGTAAACGTAACGGGTGCCACTACTTCCATGGTATCTGCGGTCCCGGCTGGCGAGGTAATCGCGCGGGAAGAATTTTTCGGGATTTGAAATCCTGCCGCAGCAATGATGGGCACCAAAATCATCGTGGTTCTGGTGCCGGCTACCCCGCCGGTGGAGTGTTTATCTGCCACAATACCCTTAAAATGCAGTTTCGGGCCTGTTGCCACCATGGATTTGGTGAGAAAATAGAGTTCTTCATCAGAAAATCCTTCCTTAAACCCTGCGGCAGCAAAATACGTCGTCAACACCGGTCCCAACCGCTGACTGGCGATCTCATCCATGATGGCAAAAATTTCATTATAGGAAAGAGGCTTGCCCACCAGCTTCTTTTTAATTGCTTCAATTGCCAATTGTTGTGACGACGTTGGGGTCATTAAATCCTCACCAATTTTGCTTTTACATTTAACCGTTTCCAGTACGTTCCGGGCGGCACGCAGGTAACAAGCGTAATGTAAGAATCATCATACTGCTGTTCCAACGCTGCCAAATCATTGGGATCGCGAACAATCATATCGAACACTTTATATTTATACGTAATACCATCGTAGGTAATAAAAATATCATCGCCAATGGATAACGTCGGCAAGGTAGAAAAAATTGTTTTGTAGTTGGTGGGATCAAAAAATTGCGGTAACACCGAATGGCCGAATATGACCGCATTTCCATACTCGCCGGGTAGCCCTGTACCCCCATAGTGAATTAAGCTCTTAATCAAATCTTCTCCAGCAATGAGAACAAGTGCATGTTCTATGTTGAGTTTGGGAATGGAAAGTGTGTAACTATTTACTTGGGTCACCACCTTTTTCTGAGGTTTCGTGGGATACCAGACGTTTGCGTTCGTGTAATCAACCCCGATTGTATCGGGGCCTGTTGCTGCCATTGCCTGTGGAAGAACGGACTTTGCTTGCGTCACTTCACCGGTAGATATCATAGGACTTACGGTGACGCCAAAAAGCGGCGCGCTAAAGATGGTAAATGACACAATGGGCCAGAGAACCCACAAAAGAATGCCCGTACCCACACTCATGAGAACAAATGAAACAATGAGTGGCCGCCGAATGGGTCGTTTTGGTTTGGCTTTAATGTATTGATAGAGCATGTTATTCCTGTACTGCCACACTAATGGTGATGTTGTTTGCATTGACGGGGAGTCTCCCTTTTAAGAGTTGGATTTGAAACCGAAAGGAAACAGCTCCCACGCCCGGAATAGTCTTAAGGTATTCCTGGGCCCCTACAATCGTTTTCCCGGAAAGGCTACGGCGTATGGCGACCAGGTCGAGTTGCGGGGTTGCAGTCCCTTCAAACTGTACCGAGGCCGTAACTTTGCCGTCCTTTTTTACCTCAATATCCCGTAGAGTTGCAGTGGTATATTTGGGATCAAAGACATAGCCGGATGGAATATCACTCGCAACAGCACTCTCAAGAAACGCAGACAAATCACTCTTGCTGTATGAAATGCCGGAAACGGCAATAGTGGCTTTCCCGTGAAGATTACTTGCTTCTTGATCCAATTCTTCGACAAAGGATTTATCCGTCACGGTGGTTTTAATCGTTTCATCGATGAGTTGATCCCCCATCCCGACACTCCCGGACAGCTCTTGCTTTGCGCCCTCTACAAGCTCCTTGGTGAGTGATTTGATGAGACTGTCCTGATCTAGCCGTGTGACTACCGTCACGTCGCGACTGGTCCCGCCGGAAAGCTCCTTGTCATTTTTCGCCGCTACTTCACTTAATTCATATCCTTTTACTATAAACGTTGTTCCCGATGAAAGATTACTCTTAGCTCCGATGACACCTGCCGTAATGCTTCCCGTATTTTTCGTTAGATCAAATGCACTTGCTGAAGCAATGGAAACAGCGTTATCTAACGTAAACTGCAAATCCCCGCTCGTAAGTACTGTGCCTTTGGGGAGAGTAATTGAATTAAATGTTCTATTCGTGATAGCCACCGCTCCCTTTGCCGGATCACCGACCTGCTTTTTCCCGGTCACGGCTATCGTTTTTTCTCCGGGAATACTTTTTTCCTGTTTCTTGCCGGGCAGGATTTTTGACGTGCTATCGGGAACGGTGGCCGTAGAATCTACCGCAATGTCCATGGTTTTTGTGAGTTTCTTGGGAACTTCATAAACCGTTACAGAAACTCTGGGAACAAACCAGTAGAATCCCCAAAGCAACACAACAATCGCGATAGTTACCCCAATAGCCGCTAGGTATCGGGAAGATACCAGAAGCCTGGGAATAAATGACCCAAGTCGGTCAAAAGGAAGGGAAGGGAACGTGGGTAGTGAGATCCCACGCACCTGTTTCTGGGGAATTTCCTCTCCCTGGAGAGGCTCTTTCTTTCGCTGTTCCTCCCGCGCAGTGGATCGTTCCTCCCGTACGTCAACACTTCTCTTAAATCCCAGACGAGTGGGATCTACGAACACAACGTTAGACTCTTCCTTCAATTCTTCCTTTTGTTTTTCCTGTACTACCGCCTCCGCAACAACTTCCTCCTGCTCCGGACCAAGACTGGTGGCCAGTTCACTTGCACCAACTAAAGAAACAGCGCCAATAAGGCTATCTTGTGGCAACACATCGATCTTTGGAAAATGCATGAAGTTTGCGGCCGTCTGCCAGGGATGACGCAAAAGTTCCCGTTTCACCTCTTCTAGATGGTCATGATGAATTCCATAAAGAAGAATCCGGGACGGCAATACCTCAAGCTCGGTAAAACTCTGCAACACTTCCTCAAGTTGCGTCACAACATCACCAGCCTTTTCAATGTACTTCTGCCCTACAGACGACCCAATTTTATACACGGAAACAGTAATGGTTGATCCTGCAATGCCCAAGAGAATAACCGTCGGCGGCACCCCTTCGTGATACTTTAAATGATGCACAATTGCTTGATGAATACTGACAAACCCCATGGGAGAAAGAGCAAGGGAGTGCGTCAATTTTTTGAGGTACGGACGGACTGTTTTTTGGATATCACCCGTTTCCGTAAGATACGATGCTGGAAGTCCGAAAATCACTTTGTTGAGAGAAAGATTGGCTGACTCAAGAGAAGAAATCGCTTGATCTGCTGCGGCAAACCGCTCATCCCACGAATCCGAAGCAGCATCTTTCTGGGAGACCCCAACAACAACGGGCAAGCGCTTCTCCGACACCTGCCAACTACTGGCAATGACTCCGTCAATACCCAAAAGAAGGGAAAGGAAGAGTTCTTTTTTTTCTTCTTTTGCATGCACAAAATGCCCAAGCACCTGTGGGAGTTCCATAGCTCTATACTAGCAGTCGTGGAGAAGCAAGGCAACTTATGTACCCTTGTCTTATTATGCGGTATAATGTATATTCATACGCCCCTGCCCGGTACGTTATGGCAGTCGAACAAGGCACAGCACAGAAGGAATCTCCGCTTCAGTCCCGCCCGCGATCAGAAAATCCTCTGGTCTCTCCTTTGGAGGGTGAGGCAGATCGTTTGACGAGTTTTATCGATACCGTAAACGCTGTCCTGAAAGAATATGGGGTATCCGAGTTACCCCCACCGCATATAGAAATAACCACGACTGAATCTCGAGAAGAGCACTTTATTAGTATTGAAATTCCCTATGAGCACGTCGACGATTCTCAAATCCTGAGCATGAAGCAAATTCTGATGGATCTGAATGCGACACAAACGCTTGTGGAGGGAATGTTTTTTGCATTTCCGCCGGAAAAATATGGGGCATTATCGCTCCTGCAGCATCGCATCACAGCTCCACAATCATACTATTATCTTGCTGCTACAAACCTTTCTCCAAAACTTCGTAATAATCCCTACCAGCGGGGAGGAATATTTTTTATTGGTGAACGTCATCAGCCGGTTGTCGGCATGATGCAGGTTTTTGCTGAAAAACGCAGCAAAATAATCCCTCAGAACGGAATTTTGGAAATTCGTAACTTTGGGAGTTATTCGGAAGTTGAGCTCGCCTACCTTGCGATCATGCATGCACTTATTATGGAAGATAAACTGGATGTCTCAACCCCCGAGCGATTGAGAGAAACCTTGCCCGCACGGCGAAAGATCATGGTCGACGTGTACCATCGCATGCTCTCGGAGATGATCCCGCAGATAGCGCCGGATGAATTATTTGGTCTTAATACGCAGCGTATGGATTTGGAGAATAATTTGTACGGGCCGCTGAAACGGAGAACCGGAACACCAATGAATACGCTCCTTCTGGGAGCGCCGGGAGTAGGGAAAAGCGCGCTTACGCAGGTATTTGCAACGTATAAAGATGTAGTTACTGTGTATCTTCCCGTAGATATTCTCTCAAAGACGTTGCCGAACGGGGAATATGTATTCAAAGACAAAATCCTCCCGCGTCTTGCCAGACTACGACGGATTTTTGATCTTCCCATGGTCGTTTGCCTTGATGATGTGGAATCGCTGTTTCAGAGCTCTATGGGTGTGGGAAGATTACCACAACCCGGAACAGGTTTTGTTAATCCGGAAAAACGGGCGCAGGCGTTAACGCTTCTGGAGCGACTGGAAGATACATACAGAATATATCTTCTGGCAACACTCAATCACCCAGATGTAGAAGCAGCATTTCTGCGTCGTTTTAATCCAATATATTTCCCTTTGCCGGATGAACAAAAACGGGAGTATTTTCTCCGGGCAATTATCCCGCAGTACGATCTGGAGGAAACTGATTACGAAGCGCTCATTACTAAACTTGCCCGCCAAACGAGTGATCTCAACTATAGCGGCATTGCAATGATTCCGCGGTACCTTGAAAATTTACTTTCAGTTGATGGGCAGGCTTCATATGAAACACAAGTTGATCTTGCCGTCGCCAAGGCAAAACAGCGCACAGACGTTACCGGACTAAAACAATGTGATGCGGAAGTAAAAAATCTTCTTCATACGACGTTTCATCATCAGATGGGCTTTAAGTCACCATAAAACCCACTCGAAGAACTGTAATTTTCGTTTTCTGAGTGTAAGCTTCTATATGATCTTGACTGTCGTAAAAGTCAGTGGTATGCTATAAGCCTTAACACTCGCCTTCCTATGCCAACCGAATTTGAACAAATGAGAGGTCAATTAGTCTCTGCTCACAATGAGATTGCCAAAGCAGCAAGAGACATCATACGCGCAGATGCTACTCAGGATAATCCTTTTCTTCTGGGAAAAGAAGATCCCCGCTATTCGCTCTATACCTGTGGATTCATTTCCGGCCCTGCTGATAGATACTTAGGTGAAATCACACAGCGCATCCAAGTACTTGAACCGGCCACGTGGCCAATACCTGATGGGTTTCGGCATATCACATTTGGAGAATTCCGCTTTGATCCAAATGGGAGAAAAACTGCCGGTGTAAACGCTCAAACAGCTGCTCGATACCACGAAGTTCTCCGGGGAGAGTTTGCCAACCCTGACATACCACCAATAGCCTTAGAGCTAGAGCGCATCATGATAACGCAAGACAAAGAACAGAATTCACTTTCGGTTGTCGCTGCATTTGTGCCAACCAATAATCTTGCTCTTACTACAGTAAGAGAAAGAATAACTAGCGCTACCCATCGCGCTGACCTGCCGCTCAATGCTCGGCTTGGCACGTTGTCCCTCATGTTGTGTACGCTTGGTCGTTTTCCCCATCCACCGGAAAAAGTTGGCGACACGGTTCCGCTCCTGGACGAAGTCCAAAAAATAAATAATGAGCTGCCCAAAGGATGCAACGCACAGATTCTTGCGCTGGCGATAGGATCGACAACGCCAGGCCACTACCCCTGGGTAGACCGCCATGCCTATTTGATACCACCTCTTGCGCTTGATACAGAAAACAACCCAAGGAATCCAAAAGTAATCCGAGCCTGGAGACCATATCGTAAATAAGAATGTTTATGCAACCTCTAATATTGCATAGATACGCCGAATGCCCATACCCGCAGATTCTTCTTTGATGATTTTAAAGTGTCCAAGTATCCCCGTGTGTTCAACATGAGGTCCGCCGCAAAATTCGGCGGAGAAAAATTTGTCTTGTGGCCCGACAAAATATATGCTCACACGATCTGGATATTTATGTCCAAACTCCATCTGTGCACCGATTTTTTCTGCATCCGTGCAATCCATTTCAACACGGGTCACCGACAAGTTTTCTTTTATTGTTTGATTCACCAACACTTCAACTTTTTTAATCTCTTCGTCTGATAACTTTCTGGCAAAATTAAAATCCATCCGGAGCCGTTCTGCAGTAATGTTGCTCCCGCGTTGTTTGATGTTCGGATCAACGACTTTCTGAAGTGAAGCAAGTAAAAGGTGATGCGCCGTGTGAAGCTTCGTTGTTTCCTCACTATAATCCGCCAACCCGCCTTTAAACATGCCCGCTGCTGCGGTACGCGACACTGCTTTATGCTTTTCAAATTCTGCCTCAAACTGGGCTCTGTTAATCTGTTGTCCATTACGACGCACAATTTCTTCTGTCATTTCCCATGGGAATCCATATGTTTCGTAAAGTTGGAAGGCAATTTTTCCGTCAAGCTTTGGTAATTTTTCGATTTCTGCCAAACCTTTATCCAGACTTCTCCCGAACCGCATGGCTTCTTCATCCAAAAGCAATGTAATCTCTCCTGCTTTTGTCACCACCTCGGGATACGCATTACCATAAATTTGCGCAATGGGTTCTACTAATTGACCAATATAGTTCCAATCTTTCAAAAGACCCAGTGTTCTGCCGTAAAAAAGTGCGCGGCGAATGAGTCTCCTCAAAACATATCCCTGCATTTTGTTTGACGGAAGTACGCCATCCGCCATCATCATCACCGCTGCGCGAATGTGGTCCATGATAATCCTCATCGCCCTGGTCTCCTCTTGATTTTCCCCATACCGCTTTCCCGATAATACTTCGATGTATCGATACATCGAAGTAAATAAATCAGTAGTAAACACATCTGAAGTATCTTCTGTTGCTGCGACCATGCGCTCCAGTCCCCCGCCGAAATCCACGTTTTTTTGTGTAAGTTCTTTAAGCGTTCCATCTGCCTGTTTTTGGTACTGCATAAAAACGGAATTAGCAATTTCCATAAATCTGCCGCAGTCACAGTTGGGATGGCATTTTTCATTTTTCCAAGGAGACTTTTCGTGAAGTTTCAACTCCTCGCCAAAATCATAAAATACTTCGCTATCTGGCCCTCCGGGTTCACCCGGAGGCATGTGTTCAGGTTCACCGGAACGGGACCACCAATTTTTATTCACACCATAAAAAAATATGCGCTCATCTGGTACATCGAGGTTTTTCCAAATCCTCACTGATTCTTCATCTCTTGGAATATCGCCTGTCCCCTCAAAAACGGAAACATAAAGTTTGCCTTTGGGAAGTTCAAGTTCTTTTGTCAAAAATTCAAAAATCCATGGTAATTGTTCTTTTTTAAAATAATCTCCGAGCGACCAGTTGCCGAGCATTTCAAAAAATGTGGTGTGACGATTGTTCCCCACCTCCTCAATGTCCTGACTGCGGAACGATTTTTGACTATTGACTAATCGTTTTCCAAGTGGATGTGGTTGACCAAGGAGGTAAGGAATCAACGGCTGCATGCCCGAAGAAGTGAATAATGTGGTTGGATCATTTTCCGGTACTAATGGAGCTGACGGAATTTCCACGTGTCCCCGTTTTTTAAAAAATTCAATGTATTTCCGCCGCACCTCTGCTGATTTCATAGTTCAGATTATACACGATAGTTCCCTTTTCAATGAAATGCGCTATAATCCGAACAATACCATATGGGCTATTTTGCCGAACTCAATACCTTACTTAAGCTTCCTAAGGGGAGCGTTGATATTTCTCATCTTGCGGTAGGAAAAACATTTACTGTTTTAAAAGATAAAGAACGGATCTTCCCGCTTCGTATCGCCATGCTCCTCGCGGATGACGATTGGAACTTTTTGGGATATTGTGTTGTCCACGAAGCAATACTGAAAAATAAGCAAACGTCTCTAACGTTTGAGGTATTATCTTTATTCACACCCGAACAACAATCTTTTTATAAACAAAATTTCCTTGAGGCCGCCCATAAAACAGGAGAAATATCATAGCCAAAATAAAATATTGTTTTTATACTCGCGGTCGTAGATTAAATAACAATATTCCTTTTAACCAATTTATATGCTGCATTACCTTTCCACCACTTTGGCAATAACGCAAATGGCAATTGTGGATCATCGCGAAGAATGGAAAAATAGTGTATCAAGGCCCATCGATCAACCGTTGTTTTACCTGTTTCTTTTATCCATTTTTCATATCGCTCATTGATTTTATCCAACCCGTATACGCCAATGAGAAGTGTTAAAAGATCCTCATCTCCTATAGAACCATCTTTTCCCAAATCAGAAACAATGATAGTTCCCCCAAGTCCTTGTTCCTTAATAAAAGGATGAATTATACCAATGGGATTATACGGCGTTATCCACACGGAATCCTGAAGCCGCCCGCATCCAATACGGTATAAATACGATCGGAGTAACTCCCGTTCATCGCGGCGGGTTTCGGGAATATCATAGGTTATTACATGCATCTTTCCATCCCAAATACGTTTTTCATCGTATTGTGGCATTGCAGAAGTCAGCCGCCGTTTTCCTTCTTCTGTAATCTGTGGCCAAGCTCGCCGGCCTTTTTTCCCTTTCCGCAGCAATCCGCGACGTCGAGCTTCTACTATACCTCGTTGAATAGTTTCATAATTCACGTGTTCCAAAAAGCGATCAGCTGCGCGTTGTGCCCGATAGAGTTGACCAACGCTCGATTGAGGCAAACTCATTTCCGCAAAATACACTGAAAACCATAAGGCTAAATCTAGGGTATAAGAAAATACTTTCTCGGGAATTGATGTAAACGCATCTTGCTCCATATATCTAAGTTAATACCGAGATAAAATATTGTCAATAAAACTGCGGTCGCAAATAAAATAACAAATTGTCTTGTGTACCCCTCTGTAATCAAAACATCAATACTTACCTTATTTTTTATGACTTGGATAGAACGCCATCGACAAAAGACTAACATTTTGCTACTATAAAGGCGCTCTGGAAACACTTATGGATGTAAACGGCGTAGGCATTGCCGCACCGCAAGTCTATCAACCATACCGCATGTTCATCGTTGCCTCACATCCTAATCCCAGATACCCTAATGCGCCGGAAATGAAACCTATACCTGTTATCAATCCGACGATCGTATCTCATTCTAAAAACAAAATAAAAGATTGGGAGGGGTGTTTAAGTATTCCGGGAATTCGGGGGCTCATCCCTCGCTATCAATCCATAAAAGTAGAATTTACTAATCGAAACGGGAAAAAAGAAAAACGGGAGTTTTCTGATTTCATCGCACGGATTTTTCAACATGAAAACGATCACCTTGACGGCATTGTCTTTTTAGACCGTGTAGAAAATAACAAGGAAATTATTACGGACAAAGAATACCAAAAACTCATCGCGCAAACGAAGAAAAAAATAACCTCTGATTACTAGGATTTCTTGGGGGTGTTTTTGAAGAGTTTTTTCCTTAAGTCTGCTGTGGTTTCGCGGCCGTGTTCCTGCAAGGCTTCGATGTGGGCAAGGGCAGAGTCAAGTTTCTTGACTACCCCGTGAGATACCTCGTCTTTTTTATCTTCTACTTGCTCAATAACCTCTTCTTTCAGAGCCTCTCCCTGTTTCGCCAAATCTCTCCCCTTTTTTTCTAAATCAGCTAAACGATCTTCCAGTTCATCTAAAAAATCTTGTCCTTTTTCTTCCAGCATCTTGCCGGTTTTTTTTCCTTCTTTGGTGCCTAAAAAGAATAAAATGATGGCACCCAGTAAACCGCCAATAAAAAATCCGATCCAAAATTTGGTATCGCGGTTGCTACCCTCACTCATTTCTTTCTCCCTTTTTGCGAAATGAAGAAAATACCGCCATTCCAGCCTTAATGCCACTTGCAATCCCGGAAAGATGCTGGGCTCCTTCCCCTACGGTCCCGGTCACTTTTCCAAAGTCATCAAGCATTTTGTTCATTTTTTGGATTGACCTTCGAACTTCTTTGAAAATAAACCACACCTGAATTCCCAACAGCACAATGAGGGTGGTTAACACAATACTAATGGTGACAATCACTATCTGTACTGTATCCATCAAGATTCATTATACATAGGGCTACTGATATCCTGTCAATCATTGAACCCCGACCTCACGAACTATCGTTGTCGTTTTGTTCCACCGACTGGTAGCGACAATCGTAACTTTATTAATCCCGGAACTCAATTGCACTTGGTCAAAAAATCTCCCATCGCTTCTTACCAGCGCGCTTACCCCGTTTACGATGACCGTGGCATCCGGATCGGTTTTCCCCAATACGTCTATCCGCCGCTGGGTCGTCACCAACTGATCTTTAGGGGAATCAACGACTAAGGGTGGAGGATTTTGCAACCTGAGGTACTGTACCCCAAAGTAAAGGAGAAAGACAGTAACAAATCCCACAAGGATGATGGTCAAAAATCTCCCTGGCGTGAGCCGAAGGAATGGCTGATTGAGAGGCGCGGCCAAACCTTTGGGCAAAAGAGTAGACCGCGGCACTTCTTCTGTTTGTCTGCGGAAAAATGCGAGAATATGCCGACTGTTGAGTCCTAAAAACTCTGCGTAGTTTTTGACGAATCCCTTCGCATAGGAAAGCGATGGAAGCTTGGGGTAGTCGTCTTGTTCGATTGCCTCTAAAAATTTCAGGCGGATTTTGGTCCCTTGTTCTATGTGTTGAAGCGTGAACCCACGGGAGAGGCGGGTCTCTTTGAGGATTTCGCCGACGGTCTTCATACTACGAGTCTTTGTTTGCTTGTTGCGCTAAGTATTCATCTGGATTTTTTACCAGAACATCGCGTGGTTTACTTCCCTCACCAGGACCAATGATTCCTGCTTCTTCCAATTGATCTAATATGCGGGCCGCTCGGGCGTATCCTACTGACAATCGACGCTGGAGAAGCGAGGCGCTGGCTTTATCGTGCTGACAAATAAGTCTCAAGGCATCTTCAAAGAGCGCGTCCTTACCATCTGATGTACCTCGCTCTCCTCCTGCCCCTCTCTTCCATCCGGAAAGCGGTTGATTGACCACTTCTTCCGTATATTGCACTGCTTTATTTTTCTCTTTGAGAAAGTCTACCACTTTATTCACCTCATGTTCAGACACGTACGTACCCTGAATACGACTCGGTTTGGATTGATCCGGCGGCACATAGAGCATATCTCCGCGGCCTAAAAGTTTTTCCGCACCGGGCATGTCAATAATGACCCTTGAATCCACCATGGAGGACACGTTAAACGCAATCCGCGCCGGCACATTGGCTTTAATAAGACCGGTAATGACGTCTACGCTTGGCCGTTGGGTGGCTAAGACCAGGTGGATGCCGGTTGCTCGCGCCATTTGCGCTAAACGGCACACGGCGTCCTCAACCTCTACTGGCGCATAGGCCATAAGATCCGCAAGTTCGTCAATCAAAATGACAATATAAGGCATCGCCTGAAAACCGGAAAGCTCATTGAATCCGTCAATATTCCGGACTCCCACTTCTGCAAATTGCTTGTAGCGATTTTCCATTTCTGTCATGGACCACCGGAGAGCCGAGAGAATCTTATCCGGCTCAACAATAACCGGCGTCAAGAGATGCGGAATGCCATTGTACCCGATAAGTTCCACACGTTTGGGGTCAACCATAATAAGTTTTACTTCCACAGGCGTCGTACGGAAAAGAAGCGAGGTAATCCAGGCATTGATAAGGACCGATTTTCCGGATCCCGTGGTCCCGGCAACGAGGACATGTGGCATTCTCCCGATATCTGCAATAACCGCACTACCGGAAACATCCAAACCTAACGCAACGGCCAATTTACTCTTGGCTTTGCGCATGGCATCCGAGGCAAGCATACGTTTCAGTGTGACAAACTCGAGTCCCCGGTTAGGAATTTCAATACCGACCAAATCCCGTCCGGGAATAGGCGCTTCTATACGTACCGCGCCGGTAGGAGCCGCAAGGGCCAAGGCCAAGTCACTGGCCAGCGAGGTAATTTTAGATACTTTGGTGCCCAAAGCAATTTTAAGTGCATATTGGGTGACTGCCGGTCCGGTATTCACCTCAGAAACCTTTGCCTGAATACCGAAACTATCAAGCGTCCGTTCTATGGTATCGGCATTTTTGCGCATGTCGCCGCGGTCGGCCTTTTGGCCTGGTCCGTCAGACAGAAGCGAAAGTGGAGGATACTCCCAAAGCGTCATGTCTGCTGTCGTTGTTGTAGGGCTCATTTTGAGCCCTGACTTTGATAGCACCGGGGCGGCAGTTCTCATCGGGGGCACAGGCATCGGCGCTTTCACGAGTGACTTTTCGTCTTCCTGACCTTTGATTTTGAGTGGCAATTTTTGTTGAGGAAACATGGGCTGTTCTTTTTTGGCAAAAAGACTTCCGACAAGTTCCCCAACAAATGCAACAAGTCGCGAGACCAGAGAAACCAGCGCATCGATCACCCGATCCAGCGACGCATTGAGGAAAATAATAAAACCAATGACCAGCACCGCCAAAAACAGAAGCACAGCTCCCTCACTAGAGGCGTATGTACTTACCAACGTCCATACCGTTGTTCCGATTACCCCTGCTTGGGTCAGCCCCATGAGCGCAACAAGAACGAGTCCGAATCCAAATGGCACATTTGGTTTCCCAATGCCGGATTTTATTTTGAAAAAAAGAAGACTCAGTGAGACGAGAAATGGGGGCAGCACGTACATCGCCCAACCCACATTCCCCAGAAGTTCTTCCCGAAGTCGCACGAACAGATCTCCCTCCCCGAAAAAAGAAACCGTAATCGTTGCGGCAAATAGCCAGAGCCAGATCGCACCGACCGCATAGGCAGTTTGTTTTTTAAGCTTGATGTGGAACGGATTTTTATACCGGCGCCGGTAGTGCCGCTTTTTTCTCATGCAATCCAGTATAGGACTTCTGTTAGACGAGATCAATCATTTCTGCTATAATTCATTCTATAGGCTTACCCGCAGGGATGAAGCGGGTTTCTTTGTTTATATGGATATACGAAATATCGTAATTATTGCTCATGTTGACCACGGCAAAACCACGCTCGTTGACGGAATGCTCAAGCAGACCCATACGTTTCGTGATAATGAGGCGGAAATGGCCCAAACGACGATCCTGGACAGTAACGTCCTGGAACGCGAAAAGGGTATTACTATTTTGGCAAAAAATACTGCCGTCGTCTACAAAAACACCAAAATCAACATCATTGATACTCCAGGGCATGCCGACTTTAGCGGCGAGGTGGAACGGGTCATCAATATGGCAGACGGAGCGCTTTTGATCGTCGATAGCGCCGAAGGACCGTTGCCCCAGACGCAATTTGTCCTGCAAAAAGCGCTGGAGTTAAACCTCAAAATCATCGTCGTTATTAATAAAATAGACAGAAAAGATGCCCGTCCCATCGACGTTCTGAACGAAATCGAAGAACTGTTCTTACACTTGGCCCACCACGAAGATCACTTAACCTTCCCCATCCTGTATGCCATTGGCCGGGAAGGAAAAGCGTGGAAAGACTATCAGGAAGATATGGATGCGCGAGCCACACTCCAGCCGCTGTTTGAAGAGATTCTTTCCTACATTCCCCAACCGAAAGCCCACGCGGACCAACCATTCAAGATGCTGGTGTCAACGCTTGATTTTGACAACTACAAAGGAACATTCGCCATAGGCAAAATCAGTCAGGGAACGATCAAACCAGGGCAGTCCGTTGTTCAGCTTTTAGAAAATCAAAAATTGGGAAACTTCAAAATTGAACAGGTATTTACCAGCGTGGGTCTTAAACGCGTTGAAGTTTCGCAGGCGCAAACCGGCGATATTATCGCACTAAGCGGCATTCCGGAAGTGGCAATTGGCCAAACCATTGCCGACCCGTCTATAACCCAAGGATTTCCGGCTATTAAAGTAGAAGATCCGACCCTTAAGGTGCTTGTCTCCGCCAACACATCTCCGTTTGCCGGACGGGAAGGAAAGTTTGGTACGGCGCGCCAAATTCATGAGCGCTTGCTAAAAGAAAAAAAGACGAATATTGGCATAAAAATTGAACAAAATCCGGATGGAACAGGATTTATCGTTTCCGGCCGAGGAGAATTACATCTTGCCGTTTTAATTGAGAATTTACGACGCGAAGGATATGAGCTCCAAGTCGGCAAACCGGAAGTTATCGTCAAAGAAATTGACGGAATAAAAATGGAGCCGTTTGAAGAAATGACGATTGAAATTGACAAAGCCTACGTCGGCATCATCTCTGAAGATTTAGGAAAACGCCGGGGAGAACTGATTGACACCCACACCGATGAACGCGGAATTACGAGAATGGTCTATAAAATAAGCAGCAGAAATCTGTTGGGATTCCGAAGCGATATTTTGACGAAGACCCGCGGCAATGGTATTTTTGCAACACAATTTTTGGGCTACTTCCTCATTGCCAATAAAATAGATAAGTTGCGAAATGGCGTCTTGGTGTCATTTGAAACCGGCAAGTCCACAGGGTATGCGCTTACAACGGTTCAGGATCGCGGCCGCGCATTTATCGGCCCTGGTGTTCCGGTGTACGAAGGTATGATCATTGGGCTCAATAACCGACAAGAAGATATTGACATTAATGTTTGCAAAACCAAAAAACTCACCAATGTCCATTCGGCAAACGCGGACATTGCCATTCAACTGGATCCACCGATGGTCATGAGCCTGGAACAAGGTTTGGACTTTATCGAAGATGACGAACTTCTCGAGGTAACCCCGCTCAATTTGCGCCTTCGCAAGAAATATTTAACCAAAATTGATCGCACCCGCGCCAACCGAGCATCAGATTAGCTTCAAAAGGCCACCCCTTTAAGGGATCACCCTCTTGTGATATTCTATAAATGAATGCTCTATGCCGGCAAAAAATTCATATAAACCTTATGCTCCCGATAGCTTCTATCACATCTACAATCGCGGCGTGGAAAAGCGCGATATATTTCTTAATGAAATGGATTATGGAGTATTTCTTTCTTATCTTAAAGAATATTTACTTCCTAAAGACAAAGAGGTCTTATTGACAATCATTGGCAATCCAGAAGCCGCACCCGAAATAAAAGCAGATGCCTTAAAGGCGCTTCGGATGAATAACTTCCATGGAAATATTACTCTCACAACGTATTGTCTTATGCCAAATCATTTTCATTTGCTTATCCACCAAAATACTGCAAATGCCATAGATATTTTCATGAATTCGCTTGCAACTCGGTACACGATGTACTTTAATCGGAGATACAAACGTATTGGACCGTTATATCAAAGCGTTTACAAGGCGGTATTAATAGAAACTGATGAACAATTACTGCACCTAACACGATATATTCACAGGAATCCCCTAGATCTAGCTTCGAAAGGGGTGGCCTTTAAGGGGTCACCCGAGCTATTTGCCATACAACCGTCGTCGTATCCGGAATATGTTGGTCAGCGGAAAACGGCGTGGGTGCATCCGGAGGAAATTTTGAAATTTTTCTCCAAAACCAATCCCAAATTATCCTATCAATCTTTTGTGGAACATGAAGATGATCATGAAGATGATATGGAAATGCTTCAAAAAATTACTATCGATGATAATTAGATTCGAAAGGGGTGGCCTTTAAGGGGTCACCCTAATTCCTATCCTTGTAAGGTATCACCCGAATAAAACCTGCGCCTGCGCAGAAAATATGTATCGAACATCGACCGCGTCCGGGTAGAACGGAAAAATAACTAAAAAAACTTAGTGAGTTCTACAAACGTTTGATGAAAATAATGATTAAGCAATTCTCCAGTGATTTTATATCCCAATGATTCATAAAATGGAACCGATTCCCAATCTTTACCAGTTTGGAGATAAAGCTTATGAGCGTTGTGCCTTTTTGCAATTCTTTCTACCTCTTCCATGAGTTTTTTTCCGATTCCCTGACCCCGTTTTTCTTTTGCAACAATGAGTGTCCCAACACATAAGATACTCCCACTTCTATATAAAACCCGACAGTTCCTACAATTTCTTTTCTTTCATATGCTACCAGTGTGTATGGAATTTTCTTCCAATCGAGGACTTGCCTATAATGCTCTTTATCTGCCTTAAGCCATTCACGTTTATTAAACTCTTGGAGTTTTTTATTTGCTCGTTTAGAAATTTTTACGATCATGAGCGGATTATAGCTTAGAGACAGACATTTTACACTTCCACGATCACCGGCACGATCAGGGGGTGGCGGCCGGTTTCACGAGCTAAAAATTCGTCAAGATTGCCGCTAATTTGTTTGCGCACAAATTGCCAATCAATGATGCGGCCTTTTCTGAGTTTTAATGACTCCATGACGAGTCGCTTTGCTTTACCAATAAGCTCCTCGGACTGACGCATATAGACAAAGCCGCGGGACACAATATCCGGCTCGGCCGTCACTCTTCCCGTTGATTTTTCCATGGGAACAATGACAATCACGATGCCTTCAGTGGCAATGGTTTGCCGATCACGAAGGACGATTTCTCCCACATCGCCAATCCCTAACCCGTCAATCATGACATTCTCAAGCTCCAAGGTTTGTACAACTTTCGGCGGCATTCCCGGACGGAATTCCAAAATTTCTCCTTCTTCGGGAATCAGCACGTCGCGTTTATCATACCCCAAATCCTGCGCCAGCCTGCGGTACTGCATCATGTGCCGATACGTACCACCGATCGGGAAAATATATCGCGGGCCAACGCTAGAGAGCATGAGCATAAGATCCCCCTGGCTGCCGTGGCCGGATACATGCAAATCCTCCATGATATTGGAATAGGCAACGCGCGCACCCTTGCGATAAAGCTCATCAATAAGCGCACTCACACTATTTTCATTGCCCGGAATAGGATCTGCAGAAAAAACCACGCTATCGCCTTCTTCAATGTGGACAAACCGGTGATCATCATTGGCTATCCGGGAAAGCGCTGACCCCGGCTGTCCTTGTGCTCCCGCCACCACAAGGAATTGTTTCATCGGAGGAAGACGTTTGAGATCTCGATCGCGAACCACCGCCTCCCTCGGAAACCGCATGTAACCAATTTTGAGAGAGGCTTCTGTATTTTGATCAATACTTCTTCCTAAAAACGCAATCTTCCGGCCGTGCTTGAGGGCAATTTCAATCGCAAGTTGAATCCGCGAAATGTTTGAGGATTGCGTCGTAAACAAAAATTTTCCTGAACACATAGAGAGTTCTTTCTCCAAAGTCTCACCAATTACTTGTTCCGACGGGGTAAACCCGCGCCGCTCGCTTCCCAATGAATCCGTAAGCAAACACAACACGCCACGACGTCCCACGGCATTGATTTTTTCAATTTCGGAACGTTTTCCATCAAGCGGCTGAAAATCAAACTTAAAGTCGCTGCCGTGGTAAAAAATACCGATGGGGGTTTGGATAATGAGATTGGAAGCATCTGGAATAGAATGGGTCACACGAACGAAACTCACCGTAAAGGGCCCGATGTGCAACTCTTGCCCGAAGTCAACTGGTTGAACCTGGGTCCGGATCGCTTGTTCCTTGAGTTTAATATTGGCAAATGCCGCAGTCAACTTTGTGCCCCACATCGGCACGCGGCCGAGTTTTGGGTAAATATGGGGAATCCCGCCGATATGGTCATCGTGTCCATGGGTAAACACCAGACCCCGGATTTTATCCCGTTTATCAGATAGATACCGGACATCAGGAATCACCAAGTCCACGCCGTACATCTCGGCATCCGGAAACCCCACTCCGCAATCCACAAGCAAAATATCGCGCAGTTTCCCGTCCACGCGATATTCATACACGTACATGTTTTTAGTCACGTTGCCGATGCCGCCGAGAGGAACAAGTCGAAGAGCGTCTTTCCCCACGTGGGCAGATCCCTGGTAAATGGTGTGTTGGTGTCTTCGAAAAAATTTCATTTAGTATGTTTCGATAAATTCTTTAATGTTGTCCGGTGTGATATGGAAACTTTTGCCGCGGCCTTCTACCATCATGCGCGCAACTTTGCGGCACAAGCTATTCATCGTGCGCTCAAGACTCCTGATGCCTGCATCGTACCCTAACGGCCGCACCAATTTTGGCCAAATAGCCTCGTCTATGGTTAAATTTTCTTGGGTTAATCCCGATTCTTTCATGAGAAGCGGCAAGACGTAATCTTTTGCAATGGTAATTTTTTCTTCGTCGGAATAGGAGGGCATTTGAATAGGCTCTAAACGATCGAGCACTGCGGTTGCGATATTGGTCGTATTGTTGGCAGTTGCAATGAATAACACATCAGAAAGATCAAACGGATAGTCGAGGTAATGATCTCTAAACGAAACATTTTGCTCCGGATCCAAAAGCTCCACGAGAACTCCCATGATATCGCCACGGGTGCTATCTGCGACGCGGTCAATTTCATCTAAAAGCATGACCGGATTTTTACTTCCGGCAAATCGCAAACCTTTCAAAATAAGGCCGATTTCTGCGTCAGGCCGCACCCGCGACTGTCCGCGAAGATCCAATGCGTCGCTCATGCCACCAAAGGGAATCCGCACAAACCTGCGACCCATGGCATCAGCAATAGATTTGGCAAGCGTGGTTTTTCCGGTACCGACTAAACCAACGAGACAAAGAATGGGCGCACGGCGGGCCAGTATTGCGTGAGAAAGTTTTGCTTCACCTTGACGATTCCCTGAATCAATGCTCCCCGATTCCGGGAATCGGATCTCAGATTCCTGTTGCCAGCGTTCAATATTGAGCTTAAGAACTGCCAAATATTCCAAAATTCGCTCCTTGACCGGCGCCAAACCATAGTGGTGGGCATCAAGAATTTTTCGCGCATTTGCTAAGTCTAATGTATCTTTCGTGCGCTCGTTCCAAGGGAGGTGGACCACCCAGTCAATATACCGAAGCATTTGTTCTATATGGACGCGCGCGGTGATGTCGCTTTCCAAACGAACAATTTCTTCAAGATTCCCGGCAACACGGGTTTCTAAATCGCGGGGAAGTTTTGCCTCAACAACGAGTTTTGTGAGATTTGCCACTTCATCAGTGAGCTTTGACATACCGGGTAGTGAAATTTCGACCTTTGCCGTTATGCTGGCGGAATCTCAGTATCCTTTCTTTTTAAATAGTACATACATTGCTTCAGGTAATATATTTTACGGCAAAATGTAAAGCATGTCGAAATTCTACTACCCGGATACTTCTATGATACTGCAAGAAGACTAACGAGGACAATTATTAATATCTTCGTCTCGGGCGGCCAAAGCGCTTGTCCTGAGGTCTTCCGAAGGAGGGACGTTCCGTGCGCTCCCGTCGCTCAGGCGCTTTCTTGGCGTCTTGCCCAAACAGCATGGAAAGATTTACCCTGTGTTGGTCATCAATTTCCATGACGCGTACTTTGACTTTTTGCCCAATTTGCACCACATCACTAGGATTACTCACGTAGCCCGGAGACATTTGAGACACGTGTACCATGCCTTCTTTCCCGGGTAAAATCTCCACAAACGCGCCAAAGGGTAAAATGCGTTTGACTTCCCCTTCATATTCTTCATCTACATGTATTTCTTTCGTAAGTCCTTGCACCCATTCTACTGCTTTGGCTACTGACGCAGCGTCGGTGCCGGAAATCATCACAGATCCATCGTCTTCTACATCTACTGCAGTACCGGTAGAGGCGATAATTTGTCGAATCATGCGTCCGCCGGGACCAATGACTTCGCCAATTTTTTCTATCGGAATTTTCACCACTTGCACCTTGGGTGCATACTGAGAAAGACTCTTCCGTGGCTGGCCAATAACTTTCTGCATTTTGTCTAAAATAAATAACCGGGCACGTTTTGCCTGCTCAAGCGTTTCTTCGATAATCTCATCAGTCAACCCGTCAATTTTAATATCCAGTTGGATTGCCGTGATGCCATTTTTCGTTCCGGCAACTTTAAAATCCATATCACCGGCAAAATCTTCAACCCCCACAATATCGGTGAGAAGCACATATTTTTTCTCACTAGTCATAAGACCAATAGAAATACCACCAACTGGTCCTTTAATGGGTACGCCAGCATCCATTAAGGCCAAGGTTGAACCGCACGTTGATGCCATGGACGTACTGCCGTTACTGGACATAATTTCACTGACCAATCGGATGGTATAGGGAAACTCTTCCTCTGAAGGAATAACAGACAGGAGCGCGCGTTCTGCCAAGGCCCCGTGACCAATCTCGCGGCGCGAAGGGACGCCCATTCTCCCTGTTTCTCCCACAGAGTATGGAGGCATGCTGTAGTGATGGATATAGCGCTTGGACTCTTCGCCTGCCGGACTTTCGATAAGTTGCTCCAATGAAGGGGTGCCGAGTGTTGCAACCGTCAAAGCCTGCGTCGTCCCCCGCTTGAACATGGCGCTTCCGTGGGTCCGAGGCAAAATGCCTACTTCAATTTCAATAGGTCGGATTTCATCGAGGGCGCGACCATCCACGCGTCTTCCTTTCTCCAGCACCTGTTGGCGGACTTTCTTTTTAAATAAGGTGTCCAGAGCCGTCTCCACCTCTTTGATGCTCCACTGGTTTTGATAGGCAACGACTATGGCCTGTGCCAAAACTGCTACCTCCTCGCTTCCCGTCTCTTTCGCTGCATGCTTACTGAATACATCTTCCATTTCTTTTGCATAACCCGCGAGAATTTTTGTTTTCAACTCTTCAAGACTACCCGCTTCTGCAACCGGCATTTTCGGCTTGCCGACTTCTTGGGCAAGCTCATGGATAAGGTCAATAATTTTTGTGTTCTCTTCTTTTGCGCGGATGACGGCATCATGGACGATAGCCTCTGGGGTTTCACAAAATCCACCTTCTAACATCACGGTTTTTTCGCGGCTACTTGCCACAATAAAATCAAAGTCACTGAGGTCCTGTTCTGCCACCGTAGGATTGACCAATAAACTCGCCTCTTTTCCATCTGTTTTCACATACCCCATGCGGACGGCCGATACCGGTCCGTTCCAGGGAATAGGAGAAATTGCGATGGCTGCGCTGGTTGCAACGAGTCCCAAAATATCCGGATCATTTTCTCCATCAACAGACAACACCGTCACCACTACCTGCACATCGCGTTTAAATGTTTTGGGAAAAAGTGGCCGAATGGACCGATCAATGACGCGACCAGCAAGGACCGCATCGTCGGAAGGACGGCCTTCCCGTTTCACCCAGCGAGAACCTTTGATGCGGCCACCTGCATAAAGCCGCTCTACATACTCAACACTTAATGGGAAATAATCCAATGTCGTTTCTTTGCTCGATACCGTCACGGTAGATAAAACCATCGTGTCTCCGTACCGGGCGAGTACCGCAGCAGAAGCCTGCTGGGCAAACCGACCAACTTCAAGGGTCAGTGTCCGTCCGCTCACTTCCGTGGACTTTTTGATACTATTCATGAGGAATTATACTAAAAAAACTTAGGTTTGTTTCAGTATCCACCCATCTTATGGTAAAAAGTTGTTAACTTTTCACCATAATCCGTTTTTTCCCCTGAAAAATTGGAATTTTTTAGGGTGCAAACCGGAGTAAGATGGGTATACTACTTCGTAAGGCCTAATCTTTTCGAAACTTCCTTATACCGTTTGCTATTCTTTTTTCCCAAATAATTCAATAGTCTTCGGCGCTTACTGACAATCCCCAAGAGTCCCCGGCGGGAATGATTATCCGCAGGATTACTTTTGAGATGCCCGATAAGCTTCTCGATTCTACTCGTGAGAAGCGCAATCTGCACTTCGGGACTGCCGGTGTCGCCTTCTTTGACTTGAAACTGCGCGATAATCACCTGCTTGTCTTCACTGGGAGATTGCACCGTTGACTGTTCCGCTTTCTTGGCCTTGGATGCTTGTCCCGATCCCGCAGAAGCGGGACGAGGGGCTTTTCCTGCTTTCGCAACCGTAATAATAGTAGATTTTTCTGCTTTCGGGGCTTTCTTTGTAATCTTTTTTACTGCCATAAAAGGTAAACAATAAGTGAAAAGGAGCCTAAGCTCGCTCCAACATCCTGTATTTTACACTATTCCGTTGTCATTTACAAGAAGTTAGATGAGATTGGAACTTTTGAAGATCTTAGGTTTAAGCCAGTCTGCAGGGGCTTGTCCTGATTGGTTTTGCACTGATGCAGGGGGCTGAACTGGTCGTACAACCGACCCGGGTGTTACTGCGGGCGGCGTGGTAACTGTTTCTCCCAGCCGACGAAACCTCCTGCCTCCTGCTTTGACCGCAGAAGCTGCCACGTCAAATGCCGCTGCGGTGACCGCAGGATTTTGAAAACCATTCGTACCTCCATAAAGTGCATTGAGGAGATTCGTTGCAATATCTTCGGTAAAGACAACTCCCAGTGCCTGGAGAAGTTGCCCCACGAGCTCGGTCGTTGATGATGCTTGAGGATCTACCATATTTACCTGACCAAAGTGCACATTATTTGGGTGACGATCCACATTCACGACCGGCTTGGTCGCAAACAATTCCTTATCCCCCTCGTATAGTTTTTTGAGTCCCCCAAGGTGAATCGTATCTATGGTGAAAATCACATCCGCGGCTCCGCCCGCGTTGGAATAATGTACTTTGTCACTCGAAAACGGCGGGAAGCCAACTCGCGGTTCAATGACGAGATTAAACGTATTGCCGTCAATATTGTAGCTTACCTTTTCTATAGAGCCTTCGACGTAGTCTAAAGAAATCACAAAATTTTTTTTGCCAATTTCACCAGCAATTCTGTTCACGCCCACAAAACTCGAGAGCTCAACAGTCATGGGGTCAGGACAGACTATGGTGACTTTTTTTCCTAAACTCACCAGACCTAAATACAGCGCGAGACTACTCCCGATACTGTCAAACGTGGGATGCTCATGGGTGACGATGAGTACGTCGTTGGCGCCACTCACAAGATCTTTTATTTTGGCAACATCTGCTTGTATATCCATATTAGCCCACAGACATGGCGATTATAGCATCTTGAAGCGTAAAATCAACTATCCGGTCAAAAAGAACGCCGCATTCCATGTTTCCGTCTGTCCGCGTCACCTCTTCGCGACCGCGCCTGATGGATTTAATTTTAGCTCGGGCAATCTCTGTATCTCCCCGCAAAACTTTGACACTATCACCGCGGGCAAGACGACCGGAGAGAATTTTCGTGCCGGCGATCCGGGTTTTTTCATACGGAAATTCAGCGATGATCTGACCTACTCCTAATTCCCGTTCTTTGGTTATCACCTCGCCCGTACCCAACATCACTTCCTCAAGCTCACTCAGGAGTTCGTAAATAATCGCGTACGTTCTGTAAACGACTTTTTCCGTCTGGGCTAATTTTTCTACTGCCGGCCGTGCTTTGACGTTAAAACCCACGATAAAAGCGTTGCTCGGCTTTGCCAAAAGCACATCTGCTTCGGTTATATCTCCTATACCACTGCCCACAATGGTAACTCGCTCATCCAGGGCATGGAGAATCGCCTCCAGTGAGCCTGCAGTATCGGCTTTTATAATGACGGTAAGTTTTTTCTTTTCCGCCTCCTCAATTGGTTTGAGAAAGTCAGGCAAGACAGCGCTTTTTTGAACAGTCGCAGAAGCGGCAACAGGGGTGAGAAACGCCTTTGACCGCACGATTGCACCCACCAGCGGCAGTCGAGTAAACCCAAGCACTTCAGCCGGTTTTCCGGGGAGAGCCACAGCAATCCGCTTCCCATACTCATCAAACAGTGCCCGCACTTTCGCAACCTGTGTTGCTCCCTCAAACAGTGGCATACCAACGGTTACACTTCCTTGTTTCACAACAACAGAGGCTACCATCCCTTTCCCCCGATCAAGCTTTGTTTCAATGACTACTGCCTCCAGCGGCGCCTCTGCATCTCCCCTCAGTCCTTTCATCTCTGCAACTAAAAGAATAACATCCAATAAATCACTCACTCCTTTGCCTGTTTTGGCGGACACGGGAACCATGGGCACATCCCCGCCAAACCCTTCCACCTGTACCCCAACTTTTGCCAAATCCTGCTTGACTTTGTTGATATGTGCCGTCGGCAAGTCAATTTTTGTTACCGCCACAATCATAGGAATATCTGCAGCATGAATCTCGTCTATGGATTCTTTGGTCTGTGGTTTGACGCTATCGTCTGCTGCCACGACGAGAATAGCGATATCAGCTACATTTGCGCCACGTGAGCGCATTTTTGCAAACGCTTCGTGGCCCGGCGTATCAATAAACGTAATTTTCTGATCTGTTTTGATATCTTGATTCCCGGTATCGGAAGCTAGACTAATTTGATATGCTCCGATTGACTGGGTGATGCCCCCATGCTCGCCGGCGGCAACGTGGGTCTTGCGGATGAAATCAAGAAGAGAAGTTTTCCCGTGATTGACATGCCCAAGTACCGCCACAATGGGCGGCCGCACTGAATATATTTGTTGTTTCTCTGCCATAATTATTTACCAACACCCAGCCTTTCCTCATAAACTTAGGTGTTCTGCAAAGACTGACTTTCAATAGTTGGTTCTTCTGGTTTTGCTTCTTTGGTGGGAGTCGGGGTCACCACTTGACTATCGGTGAGCGCGGGAGGTATTGTTCTGGGGACTAATGGCGCTCCCTTCCCGCGAATATCAATCTTCCACCCCGTGAGCTTCGCTGCCAGTCGTACATTCTGTCCATCCCGACCAATGGCCAACGAAAGCTGATCATCTGGCACCAGTACTTCTGCGAATTTTTTGGCTTCGTTGAGGACGACTTCGAGGTCTTTGGCAGGGGCGAGAGCCGCCATGATAAGCTGTTTGGAATCCTCACTCCACTGAATGATATCCACTTTTTCGTTTCCCCCGAGTTCGCCAATCACTGCCTGAACGCGCACGCCCTTTTGTCCAACACACGAACCGACCGGATCCACACCGGACTGCGTGGAGGCGACTGCGACTTTTGTGCGTCCGCCGGCTTCCCGTGCTGTAATCTTAAGGATGACCGCACCACTTGCCACTTCCGGCACTTCGCGACGGAAGAGTCCCTCCACGAGCCCCTTATGTGCTCGGGAAACAATGATTTCGTTGCCGCGCAACGTCTCACGGATGCCTTCAATATAGAAGGTCAAGCGCTGGTTGAGGTGGTAGCGCTCGCCCTGACTTTGCTCCTGTGGCGGCATCACTGCCTGCGTGCGGCCAATATCTACAATCACATTGGGACCGTCAAACCGAAGAATCATTCCGGAGGCAATAGAGCCGACTTTTGTTTGATAGTCGGCTAATACTGCCTGTTTTTCTGCCTCACGGATCCGCTGCAGAATAACTTGCTTGGCAGTCTGGGCAGCGATCCGGCCAAATCCCGGAGGAGTAATGTCTTTCCCTTCTTTAAAAATTTTTGCTTCCCCTGTGTCAGAATTAAGCTCCACAGAAAGGGTCTCAATCTCATCCGCGCCATAGTCTTTGCGGTACGCGGCAACAATAGCCGCCTTGATCGTATCTAATACAACCGCAGGATCAATCCCCCGCTCGGTGGCAACTTGATTTAACGCTAATGAAAATTCGCTTCGAACTATCGCTGGCATACTAGTAACACTTAGCGATTCGCTTTATAGCGAAGAGCTTTAGTGTTTCTGTACTCCGTACATTCTTATGTTACGGAGTGACCATTTTTGTCCTTTTAACAAATCTTAATAAAAAAGGTGGGTCAACCCACCTCTTCAAACCTCTCAACTACCCTTCATTATACCACGATTCTACCCATGGTCAAGCTCTTCAAGAAGCTGGCGCTGTCGGCGCGAAAGATGCGTGGGAACCTGAAGGCTGATTTTGACGTACTCATCTCCCCGACCGCCACTTTGGACATGAGGGATGCCTTTGCCCCGTAGACGGATCAAAGTTCCCGGCTGGGTGCCCGGCTGAATGCGGATTTTTACGTCTCCGTCAATGGTTGGCACATCGGCAACCACACCAAGAGCAGCCTGCGCAAACGAAATTTCATAGTCAATAAAGACATCGTTTCCTTCCCGTCGGAAGTGCTTGTCCGGTCGCACTTCAATGACCATCTCAAAATCCTCAAACCGGATGCGCGAACCGGTATCGACGCCTGCTGGGATTTTAATGGTTTTGCGCACTGATCCTTCACCAGCGCGACCCCTCGGCAAATGAATCTCCTTGGTTGTTCCTTTTACTGCCTCCACAAAATCAATCGTTATCTGATACACTTCGCGCCGCGGTCGAGCGCCTGCCGAACGAGAAAAACCGCCGCCAAAAAACTGCTCAAAGATCTCAAACGGATCAAAGCCTTCCACATCGCCAAATGGCATGCCTCCGCCAGCTGGCGGACCGCCGGTTGAGTAGTAATAGGTAAAAGGTCCCTGTTGGCGAAATCCACCAAATGGTCCTTCGCGGCCTTGTCCGCCGAAGCCCCCACCGGGGGCGAAGGCGGCATGGCCGAATTGGTCATACGTGGATTTTTTCTGCGCATCGGATAACACCGCGTATGCCTCGTTGATTTCTTTAAACTTCTCATTGGCATTTGAGGCTTTATTTCTGTCCGGATGCCACTCCAACGCCAGCTTCCGATATGCCTTCTTGATTTCATCGCTTGAGGCGCCTTTAGAAACTCCCAACACTTCATAATAATCGCGTTTCGTTGCCATAGATTCCTCTATTATATCAATTGGGCGCGCTTACGCGCGCCCTTGTTCTCGTTGTGATAATTCGCAATTTGATAATTTGATAATTAACTTACCACCTCTCCTTCTTCCACCTTCTTCTCTTCTTTCTTTTGTCCGTCCTCTGATGGAGCTTCCTGTGAGCCGGGTTGTCCAGCTGGCGGATTTTGATACGCCGCGGCGCCCACCTTTTGGACGGCATCGGAAAGTTCGCTGGTTTTGGTTTCCAAGTCTTCCTTACTTCCCGTTTCTAAAATATCTTTTAATTCCTTCATCTTACTGTCTACCATCTTTTTGTCTTCTTCTTTTGCCTTGTCGCCGGCATCTTTGAGCGTTTTTTCCGCCACGTAAAGCATGTTGTCAGCGCGATTTCGTACTTCAATGCGCTCCTTTTTGGCCGTATCTTCCGCCGCGTGCTCTTCCGCCTCTTTCTTCATCTTCTCAATCTCGTCTTTGGAAAGACCGGTGGAGCCGGTAATTTTAATCGTACTCACTTTCCCTGTTGCCTTGTCTTTCGCCGTCACATTCAGGATCCCGCTTGCATCAATGTCAAACGTCACTTCAATCTGCGGTACACCACGGGGGGAAGCGGGAATGCCAGAAAGCACAAACCTGCCCAGAGATTTATTGTCCGTTGCCATCGGCCGCTCGCCCTGGAGGACATTAATTTCAACGGACGTTTGGTTATCAGCTGCAGTTGAGAAAATTTCCGATTTGCTCGTCGGCACCGTAGTATTTCGCAAGATAAGCGGCGTAGACACTCCGCCCAATGTTTCAACGCCAAGCGTCAAAGGGGTCACATCCAGTAAAACAACATCTTTGACGTCGCCGGAGAGAACTCCTGCCTGCACCGCGGCTCCCACAGCCACCACTTCGTCAGGGTTCACGGACCGATTCGGATCTTTTCCAAAAAAGTTTTTGACAACTTCGATGACTTTCGGCATCCGCGTCATGCCGCCGACGAGGACCACTTCGTTAATCTCGCTCGCGCTCTTTTTTGCATCAGCCAAACACTTTTTGACTGGCTCGATGGTTTTGGCAATCAAATCGCTGGCGAGTGCTTCCAGTTTGGCACGATTCAGCTTCATCACAAGGTGCAGTGGCCCTTCTTTGCCTTGAGTAATAAAGGGGAGGTTAATCTCTGCTTCCATGGATGAAGAAAGCTCAATTTTTGCTTTCTCCGCCGCATCGCGCAACCGTTGCAGAGCCTGCGGATCTTTCCGCAAATCCACGCCGTGCTCTTTTTTAAACTCTTCCGCAAAGAAGTCCAAAATCACTTTATCAAAGTCATCGCCGCCCAAGTGCGTATCGCCGTTGGTTGCCTTGACTTCATACACGCCATCTCCAAGCTCAAGAACGGAAATATCAAACGTTCCGCCTCCTAAATCGTAGACCGCGATGGTATGCACATTTTTCTTGTCAAGTCCGTACGCAAGAGCCGCTGCTGTGGGTTCGTTCAGAATACGCAAGACTTCAAGTCCTGCAATTTCCCCTGCCTGCTTGGTTGCTTGCCTTTGGCTGTCATCAAAATATGCAGGGACCGTAATGACGGCTTGCTTGACCGGTTCGCCCAGATAATGCTCGGCGTCTGCTTTGATTTTAGATAAAATTTTTGCGGAAACTTCCTGCGGGGTAAATTGCCGGCCTTCCACTTCCACGACCACCATGGCGTTTTTCCCGGATTTTATGGCGTACGGAAGCCATTTCAGGTCGTAAGCAACGCTTTTGTCACTAAATTTTCGTCCCATCAAACGCTTGACGGAAAAAATCGTAGATTTAGGGTTTATCACCATCTGACGCTTAGCGACATCTCCCACGATATTTTTCACAGGGTCCACAACCGAGGGGATGACGTTTCTTCCTTCGGCCGAATAAATCACTTTTGGAGCTCCACCCTCCATGACTGCCACACATGAATTTGTGGTTCCAAGATCAATACCGATTATTTTTGCCATAAAGTACCTTTCTAGAAGCTCTTTCCAATGCAAAGCATTGGATTAGAGATTCTTGAACCCGCCGCTCAACCGCTCTTTGAGCCGTATTCGAATAGAATTAAAAAGGCTCAAAGTAAGGTTAGGCGGGCAACTTCCCGACTTTCACCTGAGCGACCCGCAAAACTTTATCTCCGATCATATATCCCGGTCGCACTTCCTCCGCTACCTCATTATCCTTGTTTCCTTCAACAACTTCCACACATTCCATTTCATGCGGATTAAATTGCTTGTGTAAAACATCCATCTGCTTCACCTTGTGATACGCTAACCAGGCATCAAGTCTTTTGACGACCAACGTTAATCCTGGATCTTTTACATGCTTTTCTGCCTTTTGTATTTCATCAAAGTACACCAATAAACTATGAATAATCTCCTCTGATAAACGTTCTCTCAGCTCTTGGCGTTCTTGACGAACCCGTCGTTCTAAATTTTGATAATCCGCAAGTGCTCGCAAATACTTAGTTTTCCATTCCTCAACGTGTTCCGGTATTCGTTCATCTTTCTTCGTCATAGCTTTACCAGTTGCTGGCGAACTCTCCGAT
>JACPFZ010000045.1 GCA_016182725.1 Candidatus Gottesmanbacteria bacterium | reverse complement strand
TTTATCGCGTCGCTTTGGCAAAAACACCCGAACGGCATTGAATGGGATAACGCAAAAGACGAAGAAAAACTGTTGGTTGTTGTCGCAAGGATAGCAAAACTTTTGGCGCGGCTTCGCGGATCAATCAACGCGTGGAAAGAGAAGTGGGACAACGCGGAATACGACCATACCGTTCCCATAAAAGAAATGCCCGATCGCCTTAATCAACTGCTCTATAACTGCGCTCGGGGTCACGCCGCGGTGTGCGGCAGAAATGCTATCACGCAGGAAGATATTGGCATGATTTTGCGGATCGCGCTTGACTCCGCTCCTCCAAATCGCATCAAGACATTTCACTCGCTCTTGGATAACGGAGGGACTATCAGTACGAATGAACTCATCGAAAAGATAAAGTGTTCCCGGCCGACCGCGCTCAAAGAAATGGAGATTTTGAAAATACTTGAACTGGTTGAAATTGAGGGCGATGACGAAGAAAGCGTAGGCCGGCCGGAAAAAGTAATGAAGCTCAAGAAGGACTTTGAGTGGTTTTTGAGCGAGGAATGTTTCAAATTACGGGGTCGAGAAAAACCTGCCGTGGCGTCAAAACAAGAGGATAATTTATCAACCGAATCTGACGCTGTGTTGGATTTTTAAAGCAAATCAGACCCTGTGCTATGGCACCAGCCGGCACTAAGAAGCACCAAAATGCCCAAATACGATCCACAAGGTAAAAAATGTCAGGACGCGATCCGCTTGCGTTATGAAGGCGAAAATTACGCAATGATTTCTCGCGAGCTCAAAGTTCCCGTTGATACGATCAAGAAATGGTTTGCCGACGGAGGTCTGCTCTGTGAGGCCTATCGGGAATACCGGGACGCGCAAAATCAATTTCGCGAACAAGAAGCGTTGGATGAATTGCGCCGGGAAATTAAAACGGCCGCCCGAATGCTCCTTGGGCTTATGGCGAGCACGAGCGACGCGGTCAAGCTGCGGGCCGTGCTTGCCATACTTGAACGGCTGCTTGGCAAACCAACCCAACCGGTGAGGCACGAGGGCAACCTCGGATTAACCGAACTCCCGTACGAACAACAACTAAGAGAAATACGAAAACAATATGGAGACAATACAAAACGAAACCAATAACGAGGACGGCGCGCTTCGAGAAATCGTTCAGCGTTATGATGACGATCCGCGAATTTATATTGAGCAAAATCTCAGTATCAAAACCAAAGATCAGCAATTAATCCTGCTGAAATTTAACCGCGCCCAGCAGACGATTTACCAGAAGATTCGGGAAATCCGCTCGAAAGGAAAGCCGATCCGGCTCATTGTTTTAAAGGCCCGACAAGAGGGCGTCTCAACGCTCTGCGAATCGCTTATTTTTGAACGAACCGCGCGATATGAAAATGCTCATTCGCTTATTGTCGCTCACGAGCCCGAATCAACGGACGCGATATTTCAGATGTCCAAATTATTCTACGAAATGCTTCCGGCCAACAAAAAACCACTTCGCCGATATGACAATAAAAAGCAAATGGTATTTGAAAATCCCGATGAGAAAACGAGGGGGGCGGAGCCGGGCCTGCGGTCAAAAATCGTGATTGCCACCGCAAGCAAAGTGAGAGTCGGCCGAGGGCTTACACTCCATTGCTTTCACGGGTCCGAGGTCGCGTTTTGGGAAAACGCTACAGAACTGATGAATGCCGCGATGCAGGCCATTCCCGACAATCCGAACACCATGGTCTTTTTGGAATCAACCGCCAACGGTCTCGGAGGCGACGGCGAATATTTCTACAACTTAGTGCAAGACGCGCTGGCAAAGAAAACCGACTTTGAGCTCATCTTTTTGCCGTGGTACCTGATGCCGGAGTATTCGCTCTCGTTCGATTTCAACGAAGAAAAAACGCGGTTTGAAACGACGCTCACCGACTACGAAAAAAGCATACAGCGAAGATACGATTTGACGCTCGAGCAACTCAACTGGAGACGCTCGGCTGTGAAAAACAAATGCGGCGGCGATACGGATAAATTCAAGCAAGAATATCCGATTACGATTGAAGAGGCGTTTATCGCGTCATCGAGGTCGGTTATTCCCAAGGAAAGCGTTGAAGCTCAAAGAAAGTATATCCGCGAACCGGTACAGGAATTGGACGGCGTTCTTTATTACGCCTATATAAAATCGGATCACTACTACAGCTTGGGCGCCGATCCGGCCGAAGGCGTAGGCCAAGATGATTCCGCGTTTACGGTTATGGATCGCATGACCGGCCGGGAAGTGGCTCATTTTGCGAGTAACCAAATACCGCCCGATCTTTTCGCAAAAAAGATTATGAAAATCGCGGAATACTTCAATAACGCCATCGTAGTGCTTGAGGTAAATAACCACGGCCTTGCGGTGCTTAACGAACTGATCCGGCTCGGCTATATGATGATTTTTCGCGAGCGCTACTTCGACAAAGCGGCAAACGATTGGAAGCGACGGCTCGGCTGGAAAACGACGGCGGTAACAAAGCCACTCATGGTTGATGAATTCGTGAAAGCTCTGCGGGAAGAAGATATCGGAATGTCGTCCGCGACAACGGTTGGCCAAATGCTTACCTTTGTGCACACGGACGATGCCGGCAAACACAGCATGGGAGCCGAATCCGGCCAAAAAGACGACTGCCTCATATCCGCCATGCTCGCCCTGCAGGGTTTCAGAGATTTACCCACCGAATTCATGGATTTGTAGCTGTGGGCAAATCAGCTTGATAGACATCGAGAAGTAGCATAGGGGGTGTAATTGACGAAACCCACCACCATATTTATAGAAAAATGAAACCAGACACAACCCAAATTAAATATATTGCCTACTCCCGCAAAAGCACCGACAGCGAAGATAGACAAGTACTTTCCCTTAACGACCAGAAAAGAGAGGTGGAAGAAATAGCAATCAGAGACAATCTGAATGTGGTAATGAAGTTTTTGGGAGACGGAAAAGGAGAAAGCCAAACGGCTCACAAAAGAGGTCGTCCCATCTTCGATCGTGTTATGGATTTTATAGAAGCTGGCAAAGCTAATGGCTTGCTCGTTTGGCACGCCAATCGTCTGGCTCGAAACGCTTGGGACGGCGGACGGATCATCACGGCAATGGATGAAGGAAAGCTCCTTGAAGTAAAAACCACAAGCGGCAGGACTTATTACAACACGCCTGAGGATAAGTTCTTTTTGCAACTTGAGTTTGGCATGGCCAAGAAATCCTCTGACGACAACAGTGTCGCTGTAAAACGAGGGCTAAAAACGAAATTGCAGATGGGTTGGTATCCATCCCGGGCCCCGCTGGGCTACCTCAATACCAAAAACTTTGAAGAAAAAGGACAAAACTATGTTCTTAACGACCCCGAACGATTTGATACCGTAAAACGGATGTGGCAGATGATGCTTACCGGCAATTATACGCCGCCTCAAATTTTGAAGATTGCGAACGAGGAATGGAAGTTCAAAACAAGAACCACCAAAAGATATGTTGGCAAATCATTATGCAGAAGCGCGATTTACCGAATGTTTACCAACCCCTTTTATTACGGCTGGTTTGAATACGGAAAGAAAGGAAACAAGCAACTCTACAAAGGCAACCATGAACCAATGATCACCGAAGAAGAATTTGACCGGGTGCAGAAGTTGCTCGGCCGAGACGGCAAGCCGAGACCAAAACAACACAGATTTGCCTTTACCGGCCTCATGAAGTGCGGCAACTGCGGCGCCATGATAACGGCTGAAGAAAAGATGAAGAAACAGAAGAATGGCAATGTTCATCATTACATTTACTATCACTGCACCAAGAGGAAAGACGAAAACTGCCCAGAAAAAATGGTTGAACTGAAATGCCTTAATGCCCAGATTGATACCCTTATTAAAAACCTCTCTATTTCCGAGAAGTTCAAAAACTGGGCAATCAAATATTTACATGAAATAAGACAAAATGAGGCCCAAAGCAACGAGACGGTCTTGGACAACAAACAAAAACAATTACTTCAGACAACTAAACAATTGGATAACCTCCTACTGAAATTCACCTCACCTGAAAACGCAGGCGGACAATTTATTTCCGATCAAGAATATCAAGCGCTCAAAACGCGCCTGACAAAAGAAAAAACCGCTTTGGAGAACGATTTAAAGACCCACGGCAAGGTTATTGACGAGTGGGTGGAATTAAGCGAGCAAACCTTCAACTTTGCCCGATATTCCCATATCTGGTTTGCCAAAGGCGACATGGATACAAAACGAGCCATCTTTGCCGCTTTAGGTTCGCACCTCATCATAAAAGACCAAAAACTGAATGTTCTACTCCATCCTTACTTCAAAGTCATCTTTGAGAACCTAAAACAAGCAGAAAAAGAACTTGTGAAGGTTCGAACCTCCGAAAATGCGACTAATAAACGACAAATCGCCGAAATTTTGGCGATTTGTCCTACTCTGCGGAGGCGGTAGGATTCGAACCTACGAGACCCTTGCGGATCTAACGGTTTTCAAGACCGTCCCATTCAACCGCTCTGGCACGCCTCCCTATCATTTGATCAAATTTTCAAAACCCGGGATGGCTTTGAGTCCGCCTCCGTAAACCGTGTAGAGCGTACCAAGATAGGGCGCGATTTGCAAATAACTGAATACGATAAGGGCGGCGATCGCGGTCCATTTGACGGCGACGACGACCCGCTGCCAGACGAACGCGCGGTGCATTTTTTGCACGAGCTCGAGCGTTTTGCGGGTCGCCTCCAGATTTTTTTCAAGCAGGAGTTTGAGTTCGGGGTCCATAAATCCAGTATAATTGAAAAACCGGCAAAAATAGAGTACAATAAAGCGGACTTGGAGAGGTGGCTCTGTGGGTTCGATGTGCCCATAGGCACATCGAACGGGCGCTCAAAGCATTAAACCTATAGCGGAGGCGTGGCTGAGTGGGTCGAGTCTGAATTGCTTCAGATTCGACGGGTTGCATTCCTTGATATTCTCAAAGCGGAGGCGTGGCTGAGCGGTTGAAAGCGGCGCCGTGCTAAGGCGTTAAGGGGGAAACTCCTTCAGAGGTTCGAATCCTCTCGCCTCCGCTTTGAGAGTAAATAAAAAGCAACCCCGGCTTTCGCCGTAGAAGCGAAAGAAAGCGGCGTCCGCCGATGCTCGCAGTGCGAGCTTTGGCGAGACAAGCCGTGCTAAGGCGTTAAGGGGGAAACTCCTTCAGAGGTTCGAATCCTCTCGCCTCCGCTATGGGTTTTTAATACGCGCCCTGGGTTTTCGCCAAGATGCGGCGAAAACAAAGCGGCGATTTGCGTCTTTTCGATGCCTCCGCGATAATGGGATAAGCCGTGAAAACGGTCGGACCGTTTAATGATTAATTATTTATAAAAAAATATGGCGTTTGAAGAATCGAGGCCCGAGCAAGAAGGAATGGACGAGGACAAAACCTTTTTTGAGCAAACAAAGGAGCAACAGGAAGAAGATGCGCTCGAAGCGCAAAAAGCAGCGGAAGCGGAAAAAGGAAACAAAAAAGCCGCGTAGTAACGTAAGCATTTCCATGCCCGATGACGGCATTCAGGACGTAAAGGAGAATCTTGAATTCCACGCGAAAAAACTCGCGGTACTGCTTGCTGCGTCGTTCATGCCCAAAGGCGTCAAAGAAGCGCTCGTGGTTTTATTGCCGTTGATGTCTATCGGTCACATGGCGCGGCTGGCGGAAATTCTCGAGGCGAAATTCGTCAATGACAAAACAAAAGCCATTGACGAAGAGTATAAACAAAAATTGTTGGAATTGGCGCGTGAGTTTGAAAAAGCTGATGCCACCCGCGAGGTCGAACTTATCAAGCAGATCGACGCTCTCATTTAACCTATGCCGCCCGAGAATCCAAAAGAAGGAGGAGAAATGCCATTCAGCAAGCAGGCAAAAAAAGATGCCCAAGCGCGCGAAGCACTGGAGGCGCTTATTAAAACCGACAAACCGGAAGAGAAAAAAGAGGAAAAGCCGGAGACCGCTCCGGAAAAGGGGGCGGGTATTTTGGAGCGCGCAGGAGGGGCGTGGGAACGGTTAAAGCAAACCGCGCGCAAACACCCGATATGGACCGAAGCGCTCCGCGTGACGGCAGGCGCGGCCGCATCCGTTGCGGGTATTAAAAGTTTTTATGACGTTCCTGAGTATTTTCGGGAACGGTTCGCGGTGCGCGGATTTCGCAAAAAAGGCGGACTCGATGCCGCAACGGAAAAATTGCTCGCCACGCGATGGGAATTGAAAAAGGAAAAACCGCCGGAAAAACACGGCGAGATCAAGCATGCCATCGCTGACCTTAATCGCCGCCTGAAAATGACAAAGGAGGGCGTGAAAAAGGGTTCCGAACAGCGACAGAAACTCGCGGAAATTTTGCGTGAAAATCGAATTGAAGAAAAACACGTGCGCGAAGAGCGGCAGGCGAAAGTCAAAGAAATTCTCGACAATTATACAACGACCAAAGTAACGGGCATGCAGGCGGCGCGCGAGGCGTTGAACACGACGCTGGTGGCTACCGGCGCCTTTACACTGCGCGGAGGCATTTATGGGTTGATGGATGCCGCCGAACGTTACCAACGGCTTGCAAAAGAAGCGCGGATCGCAGGCGGCGGCAAGCCGAGTATTGTAAAAGATGTGCTGGTCAAGGGCATTCGGGAAACATTCAAAGAAGCGGTCGGCAGGGGCGAGCAAAAGACGAAACTCGAAAAAGGATTGAGCTTTTTGCGCGCATGGGGAAAGATCGCGCGCTATACCAGCATCGGTGCTATGGCGTTGCAGCCGGAGCGAACGGACGAGGCGCTCAATAAAATGCTGGACGCATTGTCTGGAAAAGTGAAACTCGGCCAGGTGCGCGAAAATTTTCAAGAAAATATTGAGCGCTACGCAAGCGCGCTAAAAACTCCGTACGCGCCGTTTTGGCAAGAGGCGGAAAAACCCGCCGTTTCGGAACTCGAAGCAACGATTTCGCAGCCCGCTCCTATTGAGCCGCCCCACGAAATTCCGGGTCTGCATGAGATTCCGGGTCCGCACGAAGTCGCGTCGTTAATGGGAGCGGCGGTTGTTCCCGAAGCCCCGTCATTTGTAGAGCATGTTGATTATCAAGGCGGCAGGTCTGTTTGGAATGAAGGCGAGAAACAGCTCGGCGCGCGGTTCGAGGATTTTAAAACATTGGGCGGCGGTAATTCCTATGCGGCCGAAGCGCTCAAAACGTATAACATTGACCGCATCAAAGATACGATCGTTGAAAGTCCTGAAAAGTACGGATTATCGGCGGTTGATGTCAATAAAGTCACCACAGAGCAGTTGCGAACGGTGAATTGGGACAAGGCGTTCGCGGATACGTTCGGAGAGCGCGGATTGACCAAAGAACTTTCGCAAGAGCAAACCGAAGGCATTTTGCGAAGCAATAGCGCGATGAAAGCGGCGCTTGCGCAGGGGGTTGTGGCGCACGAAGCCGCATCTCCGATATCTGTAGCGGGAGCTGAGGGGCCGTTGCCGGAACAGTTGGAATATCCGCCGCCGAATCCGGACGCATACGTTCGAGAGCAAGAATTGGTGGATACTCGTCCGATCGAGGGCGAGCCGAATCTTACGGTGCGCGACTATATCGTTACGCCGCGGGAGCCGCCAATGGGGATGCGGATCGAAGAGGGAGCCACGGAAGCGCCGTCCGGCCTCAAGCAATTCAAGGTTGCCGCGTTATGGAATGAAAATGTTCCGGTTGGGGGAGTCGATACGGGCGGCGAGCCCGTGGAAATTCTGGACCCGCATGGTAAAACCGAGGCACTTCCGGATGCAGAGCGGGCGGCGGCGTTGGATATGGAGGCGCATCAGGTCATTGCGAATCGGAATGCGAATTTTGGAGAAGCGGAGAAAAACATCATTTCAGCGCGCCAAATTGCGTTCGGAACAACATTCGAACAGGAAAAAACAACATTTGAGCAGCTTGCAAAAAATTTTGGAATCGAGCGCGACCGATGGGCGTCCGAAGACCCACTCGAATTTTGGAGAAAAAATCCGACACTTGAAACGCGTAAACTTGAAAATATCTTTTATTGGAACCGCGCATCCGGGAACACGTTGAATGGTGAGACGGTTCAAAAATATATCGAAAACGGCTTACTCCCGAAACTAGAAGGGAAACTATATGACACCCGAACGGTTGATTTGGTTAAAATTTTAGAATATCCACAAGGGGCGCGAGAGTCCGTTTTAAAGTTCATCGGTTCCGAGTGGGACGGAAAACAATGGAGCGCTCCGTGGGTGAAAAGCGGACTTTTTTCGGGAGTCGAGTGGGAAGTAAAAGACGGCAACGCGACGATCTCATTCGATGTAAAAAATAATCCGGTGGATGTGGATTTAAAAATTTTGCGCGATGGTACGATCGCGGTGGACGGACACGGCATGCAAAATTGGCATCTGGATAAACCCGTCGAACTCACGGAAAATAATTTAAAAGAGGCACTCGAATTCATTACGCGTCGGGACGGCAAAGGCGCGGTGGCGATCCAGCCGGTCGGCGGCGGCCGCGGGCAAGGTTAATTTCCAAAAAGGGGAGTCCTTATCTGATTCCTAAGGACTCCCCTTAGGCTTTTGCGACCACGGCCCCGATGACGGTTCGGGCGCCGGCTTTTTTTAATGCGCGCGCGGCCTCAATAAGCGTCGCGCCGGTTGTGGAAATGTCGTCCACAACAAGAACGGTTTTTGCGGGGCGATAGTCGGGCCGCGCGCGGAACGCACCGCGCAAATTCATCAATCGCTCGCGGCGCTTTAGCGTGGATTGCGGCGGTGTTTCGCGGATCTTTTCAAGCGCATCCGCGAACGGCAGATTCAATTGCGCCGCGAGCGCGCGGCCCAAAAGTTCGGCCTGATTGAATCCGCGGCCGCGCGAGCGTTTTGTGGTTATGGGAACGGCGACGATTTCAGTGTCCCCATAAGGGTTGCCCCCGAGGGTAGTCCTTTTCTGATTCCTAAGGACTACCCTCGGGGGCAATGCATTCGCGAGCAATTCCGCGAGCGCCGA
>JACPFZ010000044.1 GCA_016182725.1 Candidatus Gottesmanbacteria bacterium | reverse complement strand
GTGCCATGATTATTACCAAAAGCATTTTGGTTATAAAACGACTTCTTTCTTACATCCTTGATGAATGACCTCCTCAACGGATTTTTTCTCATCAAAAAGAAGCGCTAATATCGTATCTGCTTCTTGGTACGTAAACCCAAACTCTCTTTCATCAGTTTGATTTTCCCACAAGCCCGCGGTGGGCTTCTTAGTAAGGATTGGCTCGGGAATGCCTAAAGACTGGGCAAGCTCGTAAACTTGGGTCTTATAGAGGTTCCGAAGCGGCTCAATATCGCTTGCCTCATCCCCGAAACGAGTAAAGTAACCCAGTAGGTGTTCGCTTTTATTTTCCGTACCAACGACAAGCGCGTGTCGCTTTTTTGCCTGATCAAACAGAATAGTCATGCGCATCCGAGCCATCGCATTTCCCTTCCTGGTGTTATCCATGTCGGGATAAAGACGGAAAAGAGGGTCAAGAAGGGCTTGAATATCTATTTCGCTGACGTTCTCTTGAGGAATCTGCAAAGCATCAATCACGAGATGTGCATCTACTACCCCCTGGTGATTGAGTCGTCCATAGGGAAGTAGTATCGGAAAAACATTCTCTTTTCCCAACGCCCGCACCACAAGGCCACAGCTGGTTGCCGAATCCACGCCGCCGGACAAGGCGATGACGGCCTTAGTAAACTTCGCCTGAAGAAATGACTGTTTAAGGAAGTCGATAAGTTGATTAGTCTTTTCTGTGTCCATATTCTTTGAATTAAGAATTACGATTTAAGAATTACGAATGAAAACGTTTTTATTCGTAAATCATAATTCGTAATTCGTAATTCTATTTATAGAGTCCATGTTCCTTGATATATTCCCCCACCCCTTGTGGTACAAATTGGTCAATGGGCAACCCAAGCTTGACGCGTTCCCGAGTCTTCGTTGCCGAGATGTTACTGGTCATAAGCATCGGATGAGTGAGAAGTGTCATGTTCTCATACAAAGGCTCATTGGGAAATCCGCAGCGCGGAAACACCAAAAACGGCAGCAGTTTGACGAGTTCCTGCCATGAACCCCATAGAGTAAATGATGGCAACCAGTCTGTCCCCATCACAAACGTATACGTATGCTCTTTGGGTAGATATGGAAGGAGCGTAATGGTGTTACCGTCCAGTTTGTGATCAATTTCCAACGTTGAAACGCGGGTTTTGGGAAGTGTAAACATCTTGGCCATCGCAAGCCGATGTTCAACTGGAGCCACATGCGGTTTGGGCGGGTGCTGACCGTAACTTGGGAGAAACCACACCTCTTCCATATCCGTAAAATCCAACACCTGCTGGGCCATCAACAGATGTCCGATATGGGGTGGATTAAACACGCCGCCGAGTAATCCTATGTGCATAGTTATTTTACTTGTCTGGCGAATCGTTCGCGGGAAGAACGAATGATTTTTTCCCGATTCTCATTCCGACTCCGAGGGAGCGGCAGGGTAGTAGCTGAAAACGGACTCGATGTCTGGTTATCTATAGAAAGCTTTACAATCACCTGATAGTTGCCCAGTCCCACCAACTCCTCCTCTTTGTACTTCAAGCCAAACTCTTTGGCAAGACTGCGCGCATCGCTAGCCCCCACGCTAAAGGAAACCATAGATCCCGTGTTGCCGAAGATTGCCTTCTGCACGTCCTCATCAATCTGGCCAATATATTGGTTTGCCAGGGTTAAGTCAAGCCGGTACTTGCGCGCTTCCGAAAGAATTTTGATGAAGGAACGGGTGGCAAAGTTTTGAAACTCATCAACATACAGGTAAAAGTCACGCCGTTTTTCTTCTGCCTGGGATATGCGGTTCATGGCAGCAAGCTGCATTTTGGTAATAATCATGGCACCTAAAAGTGCGCTGCTATCTTCTCCCAGCTTCCCTTGTGAAAGATTGACGATAACGATTTTCCCCTCGTTCATCATGCGCTCAAGGTTAACTGTGGAAACCGGGCTTCCCACAATATTCCTGATCGTTTGAGAAGACAGAAACTGACCCACTTTGTTGAGAATCGGCGACACTGCCTCACTTTTCATTTGCGGGCTCATTTTGGCAAACTCATACACCCAGAAATTCTTGAGCACCCGATCAGACAACTTCTCCACCACCTTCTCGCGATACGTTTCATTGGTCAAAAGCTCAGGGACGTTCAGAAGCGTCGAATGAGGCACATGGAGAAGAGTCAGGATTGCGTTTCGTAAAATGTATTCCAGCCGCGGTCCCCAGCTGAAATGGTAGAGCTTGTAAAAAATCGACACAATGCCGGAAGCGACGAGTTCCCGGTCGCTTTCGCCTTTTACCTCGAGCGGATTGAGGTGAAACGGGTACTGCGTATCCGATGGATCCAGGTACGCCACGTCATTAATCCGGTGCGACGGGATGTAGTCAAGAAGTATATCGCACAAATCGCCATGCGGATCAATAACGGCGACCCCTTCGTCGTTTCGCATATCGCCAATCGCCATATTGGCAATCATGGTGGATTTTCCGGTGCCGGTTTTCCCGACAATGTACAGATGTTTCCTGCGATCTTCTTTTTTGATGCCAAAGATTGCCGGTTTATTTTTGTACTCTGTTTTTGCAAAAAAGTTGATGCGCTTTTTTTCCTCGGGATCTTCCGTTGCTATCGGCAGATTCTCCGGTGACTCACCCGTTAAATGACTGCCCCAGGAAATATTGTGAATCTGCGAAAGAGTCAAGCCCGGCGGGTGCCAGAGCGAGGCTAATTCCGCAGCCCCGAAAATGTGCATGTTCGGGGTAAACCCCCCGCTTCTTTGGGTAATTGCTTTTTCCAGTTTTCCTTTTTGCCAAAATGCCGGCTCCACAACCACCAGTCCGTTACCTTCCCCCAACGTAAATACGCCAAAAGATCCTGCAAGTGAACCCAAGAGTGCTTTGGCACGCACAAGATCCGGTGCAACCACCAAAAGTCGGATACTGGTCGCAAATCCCACCTGGGAAAGTTTCGTTTCAATAAGTCGGGCCTGCGGATGCGCCTTGGTGCGGGGTAAAGGCGAGGTTAGATCCGGTATCCCGCGAGCAACAATAGCCGCGCCGTGCCGCTGCCAGTTCCCACCTGCCGGACTCACTCGGATTTGTACGCCGACAGCCTCCCCCATGGGAAGTTTTGCCATTTGTCCCAAAATGCTTGCTAAAAGGTCAAGATCGCGAACGTCCTTGTGGGTTTTGAGAGGAAAATAAAATGGAGAAGACAACACCAGTTGTCCGGCAACGTGGGGAAGCGCCAAAAAATGCGGCACCCAATCGGATGATGGGGTCAACATCACTTTTGGATACTGCGCCGTGAGTTGGCTTTCCACATAGGTTTGTAAATGCTGCGGCACGGCAATAAAAAAGTGGATAGCAGTATTGACGGAGACAATTTCAAATGAAAGTTCATGCTGGTTGTGTTTGCGACCAAAAAGCCGCGAGAACAATCCCCTGCCACGGCTGGCTCCCAATGCCGCAAACACTTGCTCCATCGCAGCCGGCGCCTCTTCGCTATCACGGCTGTTTTTTACCTCGAGAAGCACAGGTTCCATGGCTCAATAATACCATAAGTTACTTAAGTTACCTAAGGAACTTAAGTCAGAACCGTGAAAACACAAAACCCTGGTTTTCACGATTCTGATGCGCTTTGTGCTATTGCGTGTGTCTTCAATCTTCCATACAATAAATACTACTATATGGAACAACATCCTGTCCCGCAAAATGTCACCACATTCCAATTCCGCTTGATCGGCGACATGACCATTAAGCAGTTTGGGTATCTGGCAGGCGGAGCAATTGGCGGCTACGTTTTCTATAAGCTTCCCCTTCCGTTCTTTTTTACCTGGCCACTCGCGACCACATCAGTCCTCCTTGGTATAGGGTTGGCATTTGTGCCTATTGAAGAACGGCCTATGGACATATGGCTTCTTTCATTTCTTAAAAGCATTTACAGCCCGACGCAATACCTTTGGTCCCGCGAAGCGGGAAAAGAGACGCCTCCCATCAAGCCACCCTCTTCCTCTTCTCAGCCTTCTCCCTCGTCAATATCCAAAACCATCGGGCAACTGTTTGCACCAACATCTGTCCCACCGAAGATTCCACCATCGGGCAGTGGACCGGCGCTTATCGTGACCCAGCATATTCCATGGGATCCATTAGGATTTCTGAAAAACTTATTCACCCCAAAGCGACCAGTCACGCGTCCCTTGCCATCCTCCGCATACCCGGATATCTTTGCACCTACAACACCACCTTCACTCACCGGTAAGAAAATGGAGCTTTCCCAAGCTCCTCAAGCCCCGCCCGGACCGCAAGCCCAGGCCGCTATAGAGACTCAAGCCCAGGCGTTCACAAAGGAAAAAGAACTCACGGAAAAACTGGAGAAGCTTGAGGGCGAGCTTACGACAAAAACTACGACAGACAACCGGATTCTGGAACTGCAAAAACAGCTCGCCGATATTCTTTCCGAGCGAAGCAAAATGGAACAAGAATTGACATCTCTTCGCCAAAGACTGACTCAAGCTGCTCAACCGCCGCAAACCATCCGACAAGCAGGCGTGGTCGCCCCCCCCACCACAGCCCAACCCACGGTCCGCGTTATTTCCCCGGACACCGCAATCCGCGCCGGCCTTCCGCGTTTAACCACGTTCCCCAATGTCGTTACCGGCATTATCAAAGATGCCGAAGGCAACCTCTTGCCCGGCGTTTTGATCACGGTACGGGACAAGGATGATACGCCAGTGCGAGCACTCAAAACCAATAAACTCGGTCAATTTGCCGCCTCCACCCCGCTTCCTAACGGCACATTCACCGTAGACATTGAAGATCCGCGGGGAGGGCACTTCTTTGATCGCGTGCGCGTGACCCTCAATGGATCCATACTCGCACCGGTTGAGGTGACTTCAAAAAGCAAAAAAGAAATGGATCGAAGTCGCCTCGCGCAAGAAATTTTTGGAGGACCCAACTTATAGAACTATGACCAAACCCATTGTGCCCATCAGATCCTCGACTCAAACTTTTATTGAGATTGAAGATATTGACCACGATATCGTTCTTTTTGTGGATGGATCCGCAGCTTTAATCATCGCAACCACTGCGGTCAACTTCGGCCTACTCTCGGAAAAAGAACAGGAGAGCTTGATTTTTGCCTATGCAGGACTTCTCAACTCCCTTTCTTTCCCCATCCAAATGGTCATTCGCAGCCAACACAAAGACATTAGCGCCTACATGAAACTCCTTGAAGATCAGGAGGGAAAACAGAAAAATCCCAAACTTGCCAAAAGCATTCATTCGTATCGCGGATTTATCCAGTCAACGGTCAAAGAAAAACAAGTGCTCGATAAAAAATTTTATCTCGTTATTCCATTTTCCAGTTTGGAACTTGGTGTCTCTGCTCATGTGCTTTTTGGAAGCAAAAAACGGGGGCTTCCCTACCCTAAGCCATACATTTTTGAACGCGCACTCACCATCCTCACACCCAAAAAAGATCATATGGTGCGACTCTTAGGAAGATTGGGCCTTCGCGGTGAGCAACTCACTAATGAGCAACTCATCAAACTCTTTTTTGCAAACTATAACCCAGGGGCACCTTTACCCACATTGGACCAATAAGTCTTATGAGACCTACATGAACATACAAATCCTCTTTAAAAAATTTATCAACCCAACGCCGGACAATAAGCCCGTAACTTCGGATGTTACGGGTCCCTTGTCGGCCAAAGACATTATCGCCCCGCCGGCAATAGAAGTGGACTTTGACTATCTAAAAATCGGCGACTATTTCTATAGAACACTCTTTGTTGCCGGCTACCCACGGTTTGTCACTGCCAACTGGCTTGGCCCGCTTATTTCTTTTGATCACACCCTGGATATTGCCATGTACATTTATCCCACGCAATCGGCGGAAGTTTTGGAAAACCTGCGAAGGAAAGTTGGCGAAATGGAAGCAACCATCCAATCTGACATGAAGCGCGGCCGCGTGATTGAACCTTCTATTCAAGTAGCCCTGGAAGATGCGCTTGCACTCCAACAGCAACTGGCCAAAGGGGAAGAGCGGTTCTTTCAGTTTGGTTTGTATGTGACCATTCCTGCCAAAACCCGCGAGGATCTCGATAAAACCACCAATCAAGTCGAGGCGACCTTGGGGTCCCTGATGATCATGAGTAAAAAAGCAATTCTCCAGATGGAGGAAGGGTTCAAGACGGTCCTTCCCATGGGTCAGGACCGCTTGGTCATTACCCGAAACATGGACACCACGTCCCTTGCTACCACCTTCCCCTTCACCACGAGTGAACTTACCGCAAACGAAGGCATCCTCTATGGCATGAACGAGCATAACGACAGCCTGATTATTTTTGACCGCTTTAGTTTAGAGAATGCCAACACGGTCGTTTTTGGCAAATCTGGCTCCGGCAAAAGCTATATGGTCAAGCTCGAGGTGATGCGCAGCCTCATGTTTGACACAGAAGTCATTATTATTGATCCGGAGAGCGAATACGAAGCGCTCTCTCAGGCATTGGGGGGAGAATACATCCGGTTCAACTTCAGCAGTACGACAAAAATCAATCCGTTTGACTTGGCGCTCTTGACTGGAGGCGCGGCGGCTAGCGGTGGAGAGAAAGAAAGTGAACTGAATCAAAAAATTCTCTCCCTCCATGGATTTTTCCGCGTGGTTATGGGGAAGCTTTCTCCTACAGAAGATGCGCTTCTGGACCGCGCTCTTATTCTCACCTACAAGCAAAAAGGCATTACGCCGGATCCCGCCACCCAAAAACTCGAACCGCCGCTTATGGAAGATCTCTATAAAGCACTCGTGGGCATGGAGGAACCGCTCGCTCGCGGTCTTGCCGACCGCATAGAAAAGTTTGTCAAAGGAAGCCTGGTGGGCATTTTTGACCAGCAGACCAATATCGAAATCAGAAACCCCCTGACGGTGTTTTCCATCCGCGACCTTGAAGAGGAACTGCGGCCCATTGCCATGTATCTCATCCTCGACTATATCTGGACCCGCATTCGCCGCGACATCAAACGACGGATTTTGGTCGTTGATGAGGCATGGTACATGATGCGCTATCCGGATTCTGCAGAGTTTTTAAACTCGATTGCAAAGCGTGCACGCAAATACTACTTGGGCCTTACCACAATTACCCAGGACGTGGAGGACTTTCTTTCTATTGATCTTGGAAAAACTATCATCCAAAACAGCAGCTTACAGGTTTTACTGAAACAATCATCAGCTGCCATTGATAAGGTTGCGGAAGTTTTCTATCTTTCCGAAGGAGAAAAACATTTACTGTTGTCTGCTGACATCGGCGAAGGGTTGTTTTTTGCTGGCCCCGCGCATGCGGCCATGCGTGTGATTGCATCTCCCGAAGAACATGCCCTGGTCACCACCAAACCGCAGGAATTAGAGGAGAAAAAAACAGCAGCTTCTCCGGTTCAGCCTCCTCCATCTTCCCCATCTCAACCACCTTCTCCTTCTCAACCCTCTGCAAGCCGCCCGATATTTACCGTAGAATCTGTCACGAGCTAACCTATGGCCGACGAATCAATAAACCAATCACTTTCCGAGTTTATCCAAAGCTGCATTGATGATCTTGGCAGCGGCAGCCTCACCCCCGAAGAAGCATACGTTAAGATGCAACAATACGGTCCGCTTCGCGATACCCTCAAAGACCAAAACGAAATCACTCGGGATATTCTTCTTCAAGTACTTACCAAAGAGCTTCCTCTTGCCGGTAAACGCGCTGAGGCGCTCGATCAACCCATGTCCCCGGCAGAAATAGCCTCCCGCGCCCAAGTATTTGCAAAAGTGCAAGAACAAATACCCCAGGCGGCAAGGCAGCGCTTTGAACAAGAACGAAAAACCTATGCCCGACGGGTGGCGAGTGCCTGGGTAGTGGAACTGCGCAATCGACGATTGTATAATGTGACTCCTCAAGAAGAACAAAGCATCCTGCAAACTGCAGAAAATCTCCAACCAACCACAAGAGCCGCAGAAACCAAAAATCTTGTTACCACCCAACTGCAGAGCCTGGCACAAGCCAACCCTAATCTTTCCCGTGGCCAGGAAGTGCTTGCGCAAATAGCACAGGCCACAGAGCTTGCCGAGCCCACGCAAATCCAACAACAAATCTTCAAAACGATTCTTGATCATCCAGACACAGATCAATCGATGCTTCTTGGTTTAGCTGCTCAGGGAGTAGACTTCCAAAGGGCGGCACAACTTGCTGACCTTGGTAAGGTGTTTTCTGCCGATATAGACCCTGCAATCACTCTTCCGATAACCGACAACTACGGCCGCCCGATATTTTTCCGTGCTATTGCCAAAACTCCATTTCAAAAAATCGTTGCCCCAATTGCAGACACAATTTTCACTGTCGTTCCACCAGATAAACGCGGAGATGTTCTCAAAGAACTCTTTTCAGGCTCTTTAGACCGAGTGACACAAAAACTTGGCGCAGCTGTTGTTGAACAACCTTTATACAAACAAGCAATTGACCAAGCTAATCGCGCATTTACCGGTCGGCCTTCCTATCCTGGTGGTATAGTAACTGGCGTTGGAAAAATTATTGCTGACGTAGGCAATTCTGTCTTTGGAAGCGCACTGGATCCAGAGATTTTCCAGCTTATTGAGGTTGAAAAACAAATCACTATTACACAACGCCTAGCGTGGGATTGGCGACATGGATACGCAGGAATTATCCATACGCAGGGCTCATCGCCTTTTTCTTTTGCCTTTGAGGGCGGCAAGTGGATTTTTGGATTTGCTGGAAAGAAAGTGGTGGGCGCAGCAGTCAAGGGGGTTGCGGCAAAACTCTCGGGCACGGCAATTGGCGCGGCAATTGGATCAATTATCCCTGGCGCTGGAACTATTGCTGGGGCGGCTCTTGGTTTTTTGGGCGGTAAGGTATTTGGTGGAATAAAATCATTACTTGGTGGGCTTCTTGGAAGAAGGCGCGACGAAGAAGTACCATGGTGGAAAAATGAGCTTATCGTTGGCCCCCTATTTCTTATTGTGGCTATTGTACTTCTCTTTGTTGCTCCACTACCAACAAATTCACAATTTATCGGCCATATGAGCCAATCCAGCGCACTTGCTGACACGGAAGGTCCGTCATTCCCGGAAGAACCCGGGATTACTCTTGAATCTATAGCCTCTGGTTCATGCCCGATAGAAGGAGGGGTGATAACCACCGGATCCCTGAATAGATCTGCAAATACCGGTCATGGGAGCGCCCGGTATTGGGGCGGCCGCACCCCATCCTACCCCATTCCGATTCAGGCTATGACCCCAAGCTGTGAAGGATTCAGTTGTCCATATTATGGATTTGCTACAGACGTCACGGCGCGGGGAGCAATTGTCCGTGTTCCGAAAATTTGTCCAAAAGATGGTGCATTGTGTGGTGATCTTGCCTGGACGGTCCGGCGGGGTTGGTTTAACTGTGCCGGACAAAACGTTGCTTCCTCGGATCAATGTAGTGGTCCGGGATGGGGATATGGGTATGTGCTCACGTCTGTCGGCAACGGTCACTCTTGGCAAATTTACCTCAATCATATTATACCTAGACAGGGATTAACAATCGGATCGACGTTTGCAAGCGGAAGCAATAATGTTGTAGGGTCTCTTTCCAGCACGCTCTCTTCTCCTCATGTTCATGTTGAATTGAATATTGACGGAATTCCCGTTCGGCCGGAATCGGTCATGTGCGGAACATAGTATACTGAAACATATGGGGAGGCGGCTCATTATTCTTCTTGTTGTCGTTGTAGTTGTCTTTCTCATGGGAATTCTTGTGACAAGAAGGCGCCCGCCGCAACCCATTCCTGTACCAACACCCTCCTCTACTCCAACAACAGCACTGCTGCCCATGTCGGTGGTGTCCATTTTTCCAAAAGAAGGAACGGTTGAATTGGGAGACACGGTAAACGCGGTTGCAATCGTCTTTGACCAACCCATTGATTCTGCAACAGCAGTTGTCGCGGTCACTCCTTTTACGCAGGTTACTGCGGTAGTGCGGGCGGATAATAAACAGCGGTTGATTATTCTTCCTAAAGATCCATGGAAATCAAATACCACTTATACCATGCGGGTTGCCGCAGGACTCACGTCCCTATCAGGGCAATATGCCCTGCCGCAGGACGTGGTTATCACATATCAAACCGTGCCTCCGCCGGCTCCGGTGTATCCAAGTGATGAAGCGGGATTCTAAGAGGAAGGATCACGCCTGAACTCGTACGGGTTTACCCGGAAAGTTCATGCTTGAACTCTTACGGGCATGATGACATGAAGGTAGGATTTGTCCTTCACCGGCTTAAAAACGCCGGGATTTAATGATCCGGTCATTTCAAACAAAACCTCGTCATCGGGAAAATTATTGAGAAAATCCAAAAGGAACCGGCTGTTAAAGGCAATCTCTCCCCCATCGCCGTCAATTTTTGCTTCAACTTCAATCTTATTTTCCCCCACCTGCGGTGTATTTGCTGAAACCAGAAGGGTTTGATTATTAAGAGAAAATCGAACAATGTTTGCATTGTCGCGGGCAAACACCGCAGCAGACTTCACCGCCCGAAGCAATCGCTCTTTGTCCAGAAGTGCGCGCGTTGAGAAAGATCGGGGAATAATTTTTTCAAAATTCGGATATTCACCGTCAATGAGACGGGTGTGAATTTCCGTGTCCCCTACGCCAAACACCAACTGCCCGTCTTCTGTTTGCGCAAGCATGAGTTCTTTAAGGTTTTTATCCTCGGCACTCGCCTTTACCACCTCGTTAAGTGCGCGACTCGGAACCACCAGGTCTACGGAAAACCCCACAGACATGGTTGACCGGGCAACCGACAACCGGTACCCATCTGTTGCGGCAAACACCACTCCCCCATCGTCTTTCTTGATCCGTATGCCGGTAAGAAGTGGTCTTCCCTCATCTGTCGCCGCAGCAAAAGATACCCGACCCACAAGCACGCAGAACTCATCTTTTTTTATAGTGCTCCTGGTTTTTTCTTTCGACTTGGGAATTGGCGGAAATTCCTTCGCAGACACTCCTGGAATCGTCGCAGTAACCCCCTGGCTCTTCACCACAAGAGACTCCCTGTTCTCTGTAAGAAATACTGCTTCCTGCGGAAGGGAGGCAACTAGTTCAGTAAATAGCTTTGCTGGAATACAAAGTTCTCCCTCTTTTTCTATTTTTGCTCCTACCCACAGGATTTCCGTTGTTTCAAGATTTGTTGCGATAATTTTTAATCTCCCCTCTTCCGTAGTGAGTAAAAGATTTTGTAGTATGGGAAGCTGAGGTCGCAAAGGAATAAGTCTTCCTACCTGATTTAACGCTTTTGTCAGATTTTCCTGGAGTACTTGAGCAATCATAGGGTTAATACTAATAGTAGTAGATAGTAGAAAGCAGTGTGGAAAAGTGTATGCTTTTTTGTTTTGGCTGTCAACGACAGAAAACAATGGGCCAAGTGGGGTTTACCCCTTAAAATTTGCAAGCAAATTTTAAGGGGATAAGTCTGTGGATAACCCAAGCCAGAATGTGGAAAAGTGGAAATCCTTCGTTCACTCGGGACGGGTTATGCCCAAAGTTTTGTTTTTATCCCCTCCATGTTCTCGCGGAGTCGGGTGTTTGTGGATAATTCACGGGTGATGGTTTCAATACCATGTATAACCGTTGTGTGATCGCGCCCCCCCAGCAGTCCACCAATGTCTTCAAGGGTTAGGCCCAGCTCGGTTTTACAAAGATACATAACCAGCTGTCGGGGTCGCACGATGGGACGGTCTCGCTTAGGGCCTTTCAGTTGCGTTGTTTTAATCCCAAAGAAATTTCCCACTGTTTCAAGAATCTCTTGTGGTGCTACGCGTTTTTTGTGCTCTTGGGTAACACCGTTTCCTGTCTGCGTTTTTGCTCCCAATAGTGAAGAAACGAGCTCTGGGTTTATGGATGTTCTTTTGGTTGCAACTTCAGTTGCCAGTCGCTTGAGGAATCCTTCAATTGCTCGCGTATCAGTGAGGTTGGCGGCAATCATTTGGCTGGCATCATTGGGGACAGAAATTCCCATGGCTTTGGATTTAATATTGACAATTGCTATCCGAAGCTCGAAATCCGGTGGCGCTACATCCACTGTAAGTCCTCCTTCAAATCGCGAGCGGAGCCGATCTTCGAGTCTCGCAATTTCTGCCGGCGGTCGGTCGCTGGTTAAAATAATCTGTCCTCCCTCTCGGTGGACCGCATTGAAGGTATGGAAAAATTCTTCTTGTGTTTGTTGTTTTCCTGCAATAAACTGCACGTCATCAACCAGAAAAAGTTGCGCAGTGCGATATTTTTGTCGAAACTGTCGGGCAGACTTTGCTTGAATCGCCTCGACAATTTCATTGGTAAACTCTTCTCCCATACAATACACAATGCGCATCGAGGATTTTTCTTTCAGGATGGCATTGGCAACCGCGTGCATGAGGTGGGTTTTTCCTACTCCGACGCCGCCATAGAGGAAAAGCGGGTTATATGCAGTCCCCGGACTTTTGGCAACTGCCGTGGCTGCTGCATACGCCATTTGATTGGTAGTGGAAACCGCAAAGTTGTCAAATGTAGACTGCGGACGAAGGTGCAACCTTTTGGTTACTGCCGCCATGTCCATGGTCGGTTCCTCGATATTGTCACTCGCAAAGAGTGGCCCCATATCTTTTTCAGAAAGATTTTTTTTGTGAGGAGCAACAATAAAAACAATACTTGTGTCTTTGTGGGTATGGTGGTCGAGGATGCTTTTAAGAAGCGAATAATAGCGGGTTTCAATAATCGTGCGCATGAGCCCGTTTTCCACACCGACGGTTGCTACGTTGTCCACAAGGCTCACCAGGGTAGTTCGCGCGAACTGCGTGTGGTAAATGGTCCGGCTTACAGAAAGCTCAAGTTCTGCCTGCACTGATTTCCAAAGTTTCGTAAGATCCATAAGTTATCCACAATCCTAGATAACAAAAAATTAATTGTCAATATGTCACATGGGTCTTATAAGTCTTATGGGTCTTATAGGTCTTCTGGGGTTGGTTTTTCTGTGGATGGGGCTTCTTCTGTTGTAGGGGCCCCTGGAGCCTCTGTTGTTTTGGCTGCCGCGGCCGCGGTAGCTTCTGCTTGCGCCTGTGCCTGCGCTTCTTTAGTGATAAGTGCGCCTATTTTTACTACCGTGAGACTTGGGTCCGTCTGTACAGAAACTCCCTTGGGGGTGGTTACATCACCAACTTTGACTTCTGCATTCACCTCATGAAGACCGGAAGTGTCTATGGAAATATATTCGGGAAGATCCGCAGGAAGTGCTTCCACTTCAATTTCATCAAGCACAGCCAGAAGCACTCCAAGTTTTTGCATCACCACTGGGGAGGTGCCCATAAGCTTAACCGGTACCCTGGTGGTGACTTTTTCTTTCAGGTCTACCTGGTGGAATTCGATGTGGAGAATATGTTCACCAACAGGATCCACTTGTACGTGGTGAATAAGGACCGGATGAGTGTCTGTATTCATGGTTAACTCGATAAGCCCGGTTTCCCCTGTCTCCTTATATACCTTATCAAATTCATGAGCACTGAGGCTCACTGAAACACTTTTTATGTTCTTGCCGTACATCGTTGCCGGGATAAGCCCTTGTTTTCGTAACTGTTTTACCTTGCGGCCGACGAGAGTTCGTGGGTTTGCTAAAAGCGTATGTTTTTTCATAAAAAAACTTAAGTCACTTAAGCTACTTAAGGAATTTAAGCAGTATGTCGGAATCGCTTGACAGGTCTGTATTGTACTCAAGTTGGGTTTGTTTTGCAAGAAAGACCTGTTTGGTTTTACTATCTCCAAGGGTTGTTTCCTGGCCTGTCCAGAAAATGGGATAGATGATGGAGGCTTGGAGTGTGGTGTTTATAGTACCCGGTTGCCGTTGGGTAAAAAG
>JACPFZ010000004.1 GCA_016182725.1 Candidatus Gottesmanbacteria bacterium | reverse complement strand
TTGCGCCTGGAAGGCGCAATCCACATAGTCCTTCATCGGTTCGAGCCAACTAGAACCGACTGTGTTAATTTTGACCAAATCTTCCTGCAATTTCAGTTTTTTCTCGAATAATTCGTTTTTCTTTTGCTTGTAGGTTTCAGCCTCAACAACTCCATCAAGGTAGCTATCAAGAAGTAGATTTAATTTTCGATCAACTGTTTCCATCTCACGATTGATCGTCTCTGCATTTCGTTCTGTGTTTTGTTGCTCCTGCTTTTCATCGTCTGCTAGCCATGCTCGCCAATCCGGTTCCCAAGCGTCCGGTAATCCGGCTTTTTCGACGATTGTGCGAAGTTGCGCCTCGAAATCCGGCTCCTGAATGTATCGCTGTGAACACGCTTTGAGTTTCTTCGTGCATCGGTAGTAAATGTAGGCAACTTCGCCGCGAGTGTGTTTGTAAACCTTCGTATGCTGTTCTGCGGTGATCGCCGCCCCGCACTCACCGCATTTCGCAAGACCGGCAAAGGCGAAATTACGCCCACCATCACGCGGACGCTCAATCTTTTTCACTTGCTTTTGTACCTGCTCGAAAAGTTGTTTGGTGATAAATGTTTTGTGAACGCCTTCGTATATTTCTTTATTGAACTTTAAGATACCGATATAGAACGAGTTGGTGAGCATATTTTTTATTCGATCAACCTTCAGGGGTTTTCCGTCTATTCGATCAATCCCGTATTGATGCAAAAACCGGCAAATATCAGCAAACGATCTTCCGGACGCGAACAGAGTAAATGCTTTTTTGATGATTTTGGATTTTTCAGCGTCAATCTGTATGTCTCTAACTTTCAGATCGTTAAAATACCCAAACGGCGCTTTGCTTGGCCAGATACCATTGCGGAGTTTTTGCCGCAGTCCACGCTTCACGTTCTCGGAAAGGTTATCAACGTAGTATTTTGACTGTCCGAAGGCGATAGAGAGCATAAATTTTCCCTGCGGCGTATTTTCAAACCAGAAAGTAGGGAATTTGAGGTCTTTGAGGTGGCCTGTATCTAAAAGATAGATAACCTTTCCGCCGTCTATGGAGTTTCTGGCCAAGCGATCAGGGTGCCACGATAAGATACCATCAGCTTCACCCTTTTCAATCTTTCGCAATACTTCTGCAAACTGTTCGCGGCCAGGGATTTTGGCGGTTTTTGCCTCTGTAATGACTTCTACGACGGAAAGCTTCTCGCGCTGGGCAAACTCTTTGAGCTCAGTGATCTGCGCCTCGATTGAGAGGACTTGTTTATCTTTTTCATCCGTACTTTTACGGCAATATAATATGTACTTCATAGGCAGGTCTTTCCATATTGCTTGAGCGTCGCGAGCAATATGTGCGGGTTCTTTTTGTTCTTTTTCCTCGTAAGCGTCGGCTCGTCGCCGACTACCGGCAGCCCTTCGCGACGCTCTGCGCGACCCTACCCGCGCAGAGCCATCTGACCGGCTCCGCCGAGATTTCTGAAAAAGTACCCCGTGCCGGATTCGAACCGGCGATTCTCTGGCTGAAAACCAGATGTCCTGGGCCGCTAGACGAACGGGGCGCACGCTAATTATAGCAAAAATACGACACTTGCGCACTTACGCAACGAAAAAACCACGGGAAAAAAGCGCAAAGAGAAGTCCCAAAAGAAACACACTTACTACTATGTACGTCACTTGAGCAGTGCGCGTACGAAGAACGAGTGCTAAAGCAAGAAATAAGGGAAAAAGAACCACGATATAGCGCGGTAAAGCGGTAAACGTACCGGTTGAGGTGGGCAAAAGGAAGGCAAAAAGGGAGAGCAGGAGATACGACATGCGGACTTTTTTTCGCCAGGCAACATACAACAGAGCTACTGCGAAAAAGAATGCGGAAAACTCAAGGAGTGCAACCCACCATTCGAATTGTGCCATCGGAACGGTGATAAAAATTTTGACGTAGCGGAATATAGTTTGCGGAATCAGCACGAGATGTTCTACCGAGCGATTGTTTTGAAACTGTCCCTGCGCATAGATAAAATACAACGGATTCCCCCATGTTATGTTGTTAAAGATTATATATCCGACGAATCCCAGCGGAGACAAAAGCAATGGACTTGCTTTAAGAAGGTTCCTCCATGTATGTTTCTTATGAAACTCGCCCACATACAGTTCATACAAAAGTGCAGGAATAATTGCTAACCCGACCGGCCGCGTCGCGGTCAGAAGTAATGCTGCAAGGCTGGCAAACAGCCACTGCCTTCTTCTGGCAAAGTATAATGATGCAACAGAAAGAAGCAAGAACAGTCCTTCTGCGTACACCGTTGCGAAGAAAAATGCGGTGGGAAAAACGAGTAAAAAGAGAAGAGATCGAAAAGCAGTTGTTGTATCATAATCCAAACGAATCAAACGGTACAGGAAAAGCATACCCATAAGGGAAAAGAGGCTTACGAACGCAATGCTGGTGAGGTATGGTGCAAGTTCAAATAACGTAACGCTGCCAAAGATGAGTTTAATCGGATGAAGCATGAGGGGTAGAAGCGGAAAAAATCCCGCTTCCACCGTATAACCACGGCTTCCGATAAGGAGATAATAGATGCCGTCAAAATTTGCCCACGGCGAAAGCAAAAAATGCGTCACCGGATTAAGACTGCTCCTATTTACAAAAAACGCGGTAGACGTGTAGTGATATCCCGGCCGATATGGGATCAATTGATAGCCTACATACAAGGGAATAAAAAGAAGAATGCGCCAGGTAAAAAACAAAATAAGTATTTTCTTCACGTCATCCCAAGTATACACCCAAGTACGCTCCGAAACTCGTCAAAAAATCCTCAACATAGTATACTTCACTCATGGAGATTCGTGCATACAAAACGCCAAAAATCGTCATCGGTGATGACCTTTTTGCCATCCTCGACCAAAACCTCCCAAAACTTTCGGAAAAAAGCGTGGTGGCGGTGACTTCCAAGATTGTGAGCATCTGTGAAGGACGCGTGGTAAAAAATGACGGCACGGTGAAAAAAATTGATTTAATAGAAAAAGAGGCACAATGGTATATTGAACCCGGTGTTTCGAAATACGACGCCTCGTTATCGGTAACAAGAAATATTCTAGTAAGCGCTGCGGGAATTGATGAGTCAAACGGCAACGGCTACTTTGTCATGTGGCCTAAAAACGCGTTTCAATCTGCCGAAAATATTTGGGGACATCTTAAAAAAGTCCACGGTATCCAAAATCTTGCAGTACTCATAACTGATAGCGTAGTGGTGCCGCTTCGGTGGGGAACACGCGGCGTAGGTATTGCGTGGTGCGGATTTGTACCGCTTCGCGATTACCGTGACAAACCGGATATCTTCGACAGGCCGTTTGTGTATACGAAACTTTCCATTCTCGATTGTCTAGCCACCACCGCAGTCCTTGCTATGGGGGAAGGTAATGAACAAACACCGCTTGCGGTCTTAAACAAAGTACCCAACATAACTTTTCTTCATCGTCCGCCAACAAAAGAAGAAATCTCTACACTGCAAATTGAACCGGAAGATGACCTTTTTGCCCCGATTCTCCATTTTGACCAGTTGAAAAAAGGCCGCGGTTAATGTCCATGCGCCTCTTTAGGAGTACAAGAAACCACCCAAATTTGCTATAATCAAGGCTGTTAAAGGAAATCGTTGGGAAAGATTGAGGCTGGTTAAAATTGTCGTGACGGAAAGGCCAAAGACATTGTCAAGGCAATTTAAAATAATCGCGAGCGTGACTATATGAACTGAATAGCTCGCGACACATTATGGAAGGATCGTTGGGAAGGAAACTTGTTTCCGTCCCATGAATGGGTCGGTAGCTCAACGGTAGAGCAGTAGCCTTTTAAGCTATTGGTTCTGGGTCCGAATCCCAGCCGACTCACATCGAAAAGAAGAGGTGCAGATATAGTTTCACCCTTCGGGTGTATGCGAGGTGTATGCGAAAATATCTATGATATCGATAAGCCTTTTAGCGCTTTTTGCTTTAGTCGGTGTGCTCATTGCGGCAGTTGTTGGCGTACTGGCAGTAATTTTTCTCTTTGTTTTTAAGAAAGGCCTCAACCTCAAAATCACCACGCGAAATCCGCCAGACGAAACACCGCCCTCGTAATAACTCCTTTTTATCCCGTCACGTTTTTGATGTGATGGAAGTATTTGATAGTTTCATCGGAGAAAAGCTCGATGCCAATAACGTCAATTCGCAAGCTTTCCGGAAGGTTCGGATGGAGGAGTTTGTAATACTGGGCGGTTTTGACCACCTCGGCAAGCTTTCTCGGAGTCACCGCTTCCTCAGGTAGACCAAATTCGCGGCCAACGCGGGTCTTCACTTCAATAAAAACTAGGACCGTCCCTTGTATAGCGATAATATCCAGTTCTCCGTAGCGGGCTTTGAAATTGCGATCAATAATACGAAAGCCGTGACTGACGAGATATTCTGCGGCTAATTGCTCTCCCTTTTTACCTAGTAGCTGAAGGCGCAGTGACTGCTTCATCAATGCGAGTTGCTTGCTTTCCTTGTTTTGCCCGGAGGTAATACAGTTTTGCTCGACGCACGTCTCCGGGCTTCACTACTTCTACTTTCTTAATCCAGGGAGAAATGATGGGGAAAATACGCTCGACCCCAATGCCGCCGGCAGCTATTCTTCGCACCGTAAACATGGTATTTTCGCTCCCTCCGCGGATCGCTATTACGATTCCTTCAAACACTTGGGTACGCTCCCGAACCTCAACTTTCACTTCCCGTTTCGTTTTACCGGCAATTTTTTCCTTTTCAATGAGTTTATAGTGCACGCGCACGGTATCCCCAACGTGAAATTCGACAGTAGACCAATGAGCTCTATTTGACATATGAGCCTTATTTTACCAGCTATTTGGCCTTGGTACAAGCCGCGATGTAACTTAAAAAGATTGGGTGGGGACGAAGTGGACGACTGCGATATTCCGGATGATACTGCGTCCCCATAAAAAACGGATGGACAGATTTCGGAAGCTCAATAATCTCTACAAGATTTTCCACCACTGATCTGCCGGCAAGAACCATGCCAGCCTCTTCAAACTGTTTCGCATAGCTATCGTTAAATTCGTATCTGTGCCTATGGCGCTCCCCAACAATCTTTTCCTTTTCATCATCATACCCATGATACCCAACATAGCTTTCGTCCGCCATAGAACCGCGTTTGACGCGGCATTCCCATCTCCCGAGTCTCATGGTGCCGCCATAGGCACGACGCTTCAGTAACTCTTGCTGACCCGACACCATGTGGATAACCGGATGGGCCGTATCGCTATCACATTCTAGTGTATGGGCACCTTTCAGGCCTAAAACGTGTCGCGCGTACTCAACGACCGCTAGCTGCATGCCATAACAAAGCCCAAGATACGGAATCTTATTGACCCGCGCATAGGTGATTGCGGCAATTTTACCCTCTACCCCCCGCGGCCCCCAGCCAATGGGAACAATAATCCCGTCAACCCCTTCAAGATCCGTGAGATTTCCTTTTTCGAGTCTTTCTGCTTGCACCCATCTCACTGTGGTTCCCACTCCTCTCTCCCAACTGGCATGATCAATGGCATCCATAAGAGCCGCATAGCTATCACGCAGTTGATATTCACCAGTTGCAAAGTACTTGCCTACAATCGCAATCGTTATCTGGTGTTCCTTCTTGGCTTTGCTTTTGGCAATCATGTGCTCCCAGGGGCGCATATCAAGTTTTCTCGCGGGAACTTCCAAAAGCTCCAAAATCTTTTCACTGATCTTTTGTTTCTCAAGGTACAGAGGCGTTTCATAGGGGTTTTCCAAATCAATGCTGTCAATGACGTGTTCTGAGTCCACATTGCAAAACAGCGCAAAGCGTTTACGTCTCCTCTCATCCATGGGCTTTTCCGAGCGGGCTACAATGAAATCCGGTTGAATACCCATGGAGTTTAAAGTCCGCACCGAAAGCTGCGTCGGCTTTGTTTTTGGTTCACCAAGGTGAAGCGGTACCGGCAAGTAACTGACGTGCACGTGGACGACACAGTTTTTGCGGTCCAACGAAAGGATGCGGGAGGCTTCATAGTAGAGTATATTTTGGTATTCCCCTGCCGTTCCCCCCAGTTCAACGACGACGACATCGGCCTTTTCCTTTTCACCTGCCTCTTTCATGCGCTTGATAATTTCATCGGTCACATGGGGAATTGCTTCCACGTCTTCGCCTTCATATTCAAAATTGCGCTCGCGGTCAATGACGGTTTTATAAATTTGGCCCATGGTAATGAAGTTATAGCGATACATGTTTTTACACAAAAACTTTTCATACGTGCCCATGTAAACTTTTCATACGTGCCCATGTCCATGTCTGCCTCCGTCCCGTCTTCGCACAGATAGGGATCACCGTGTTCAATGGGGTTGATAAGACCGGCATCGATATTGAGGTAGTTTTCACATTTAACGGGAGTTACTCGGTATCCTCGGTTTTGCAAAAGAAGTGCTATGGAGGCAGTGGTGACGCCTTTCCCAAGACCTGAAATTACACAACCAGACACAAAAATAAATTTCGTGGGCATAACCTACGATACCAAAAATTTATGTTTTCGTCAATAAAGGGAATGTCTGTGGAGGCCGAAAATGGATGCTGCAATGATGCAACACTTGCCATCTCGGCCCCCACGAAACACCTTGCTAGTGAAAGCTAGTTACGCATCTTCATGCGGAAAGATTCCAAAACCCGTGATGGCAAAGTTCCCACACAGACAGCCATCAATTCCTTCCCGGATTAAGGAGTCAATCGCACCGATGACCGCCCGCGAAGTAGGAAGAGGACATTGCTCATAGAACTTGCGCATTGCATCAGGACTATCGCCGATCCACACACCGCCATTTTCTGCGTTATTACTCACTACACACATTGCAGCAAAATGGATTGGTTCGCCGCCATCTGCTGCAATTTCCCGCAATGCAATGGCTTCATATGCAATAGTTTGTCCTACGATAGTGCATCCTTCCTCACGCGCCTTATCGATCTCAAACACCGACTCAAACTCGCCCCATCCCGTACAGAGGTAGATGCCTCCGTCCTGTACCACACGGAACTCTGGTTGCTGGCGAGCAGCTTCGACCAGTTTTTGCCGAAGACAAGAGCAGAAAGGCGCAGCCATCCGGTGATAAAAAGCCTTATTTGTCCTGGAGATTCCTGCCGGAGGAATGCTATTCGGGATCAACATTCCCGAGCGCTTATAATCACTCATCACAACAGCGCTCCACGGTTCCAGTGGATTTCCTTGAAAATCCTGAATCCCGCCGACAGAGCCATCACCGAACACGTAACGCGCGCCCGCTTGTTGGAAGACCCACGCTACTCCTTTAGCTGCTACCCAGGGTGGTACTACACGGTCCTCCAGATACATGCCGTGCATCCTGACGTGTAGAACCGACTCACCGCAGACTTCGATGAGTTTAAAAGGACCAACCTGTCCAAAAGGCGTATCGATAGCGGAATACCGCTCGATAACACGAATATCGTCACGCCCAAGGACACCAGGAAACGGTTGACCCCAACGGTTCGATCCACCAATGGACCCGATTCGTGCCTCAGGAATTTGGTTGGTCATCTTATTCTCCCTGAGTCATTGCAGCGGAGAAGACTTCCGGCGCGACATGGAGGCTCTTGATACACGCACACGACTCACCATCGGGTAACGGCAAAGTGCTAAGGAGATTCCATTCCATCTCTAGAGCGACTTTCGTAAAGTTACCCAGATAGAGAGGATAGAGCGTATCCACGATACCAACATCCGAGGCTCCCTGCGCCCAGTTGGCTACCATGTGGTAGTAGACAACATGAATCCCTAAAAGTCGCGCCAACACAGGATTGATGCAATCCCCGTGCAAGGTCACGCGCGGTGGCTTATCTGGCTTCATCTGAGAGATGGTGGCGCAGATCGCCTGCCACATCTCAATGTCAAAGTTGGTCTCGTAGGTGATCCCGTCGGGAACGACGAGCGCTACCCGTACATCACGCGGCGTATGGACCCTGCCGATCAAACCCCCGACGTACCTTCTCGCTTCTGCTTCCAAGTGCGCTGCCAGCTCGGTGCAGAACGGGTCCTCTAACGTCAAGTCGTACTTGGGCCATACCGTCGCAAACTCCGTACCTGGCAGACCACGGTGGTCAGGCGACGTACGAAAGTCAGTTGGCAGCACTATGTCGCCGGGGCGAATGATATCTTCGCCTTTTCGCCATTCGGCGACACCGCTTGTACCACCAACTAACAAAACCTTAACGCCTGCCTTCCATAAGACCCAAAAGACTCTTGTCAGAGTCTGGTCATACAGAAAGTCACTGCCTGCCTCGCCGCCGTAGGACGGAATCCAAATGATGCCCCTTCCGTCTTGTGCGATGAAGTGAACTACCAGTGGCCCTAATCCGTAGGGCGTCATCGGCCGAGCACTTCCCTTGTGTATCCACCCTTGCGACACCCAAGCCTCAATGACATCCTGCACCGATTTGCCCCAAAGAGGACTACCGGTAAGAGACGCAATTTTAGCCTGAGGTCCCTCATAGACGACGTTCTGGTTACTGTCCACGGGTAACTATCCTCCGTTTCTTGAGCTCGTACGATTGATAGGCTTTGATCAGGATATAAATCCCGACACTTAGTCCGCTTACAATGATCGCAACGGCATAGAGTTTATCCATGCGGTACTGTTGCTGACCCCGAAGGAGAAGAAACCCCAAGCCTTCACTGCCGTATTGATATTCTGCAACGATCATGGCAATCACCATGCCGGTAAATGCAATGAGCTGGGCCGCTATAAAGTACGGTTTTGCCGCAGCCCACAGAACCTTGCGGAATACTTGCAGTCGAGAAGCGTGGAGCACTTTCATCCGATCCAAAAGAACCGGATCGGCCGATCGCAATCCTTCACTGACATTGGCAACGATGGTAAAAATCGTCACCAATACGACAATGATGATTTGGGGTACTACCGTAGTTCGAAACACCACCACAAAGATCGACGAAAAGACGATGAATGGTATGCGGGTGATGAATACAATCCACGGGTTCACAAACGCTTCCAGCCACGGCACGTAGTAGAACGCAATTGCAAGTGCTATCCCTAACCCATTGGCAACGAGGTATCCAACAAGGCCAATCGAAACTGTCCTTATGCCATGTTGCAGAAATACCTCCCGTTCTACCCACAGCACCGACACTACAAGATTCGGCGGTGGCACCAAAAAGGGTTGAACCTTTATAACCACGGTGAATAGCCACAGCCCAATGAGTATCCCAATTGTTGTGAGATATGACCACTTCATGGTTTACCTCCGTTGACTACGTCATAGAGCGCTTCGCGAACTTCCTTGACCGTACGCAAAAACGCTTTCATCGCTATGCGTCACAAAGAGCGCTGTTTTTGGAGTAGCTAAAAGCACACTACCGAGCCACTCCGCCATCATGTCGCGAGTCAGAAGATCCAACGCTCCAAATGGCTCGTCAAGAAGAAGAACTGATGGGTTATGGACGAGCGCCGCCGCGATATTAACTCGCTGCTGCATGCCTCCTGATAGTTCATGAGGATATTTATGCAGTGCGTCCTCTAAACCAAAAGCAACAAGAAGTTCTTGTGCTTTTGATCGATCACGGTTGCGTGGTTCGGTTACTTCCAGCGTCAGTTCGACGTTCTTGAGCGCGGTTCGGGACGGTTCTAATGCAGACCGTTGAAACGCTACGCCAATTTCATGACGGATTTGTAACTGGTGAGGCGACTCACCAAAAATAGTCACCTCACCCAACGTTTGGTCCGTGAGACCCCCAACGATGCGAAGGATAGTCGTCTTCCCACAGCCAGAAGGGCCGATGAGTGAGACAAATTCTCCTTTGACAACGTCAAGGGTGACACGATCCAGCGCTAACGTACTGCACGGCCCACTCCCAAACCGCTTCGTCACGCTTGTAAGCGTGAGAGCGGCCCGATTCATGACTCCCTCCTTTTGCTAGCTGCAATCCAGCTTGAGCTGGCCGTACTGAACGAGCATTGCGGCGACGTTATCCCATTGGTCATCGCTCATCGCCAACAGACCGAGTTCGTCCGAGCCGACGATAAGCGGTTCCTGCTTCTCAAAACGCGACAATGCTTGCTCATAGGTGATTGGCACATCCGTGCTGTACTCAACGGCGATCTCGGCAGACTCCTCCGGATGGTCAAGCAAGTACTGCGTTCCGCGGTAGGTTGCCCGCAGGAAGCGGCGTACTATATCGCGTCCTTCAGCAGTCGCCAACATCTCATCGAGAACTACGATCGTATCCGACGGCTCGCTGAATGCCCACTGATGGAACATCAGGGCATTCCACTTGTAGCTGGAATGCTCGAGGGTTTCTTCCTCGAGCATTCGCGGCTGATTCATGATCCAGCCGGAATAAAAGTCAGCGCGGCCAGTCAGGATGACCGCCGGGGTGAAGTCGGCATCGATGATCGTCACCGCATCACGAGCGATACCTGCTTTGTCCAGAATCATGTTGACATAGAGGGTGATGTACGCGAGCGGCGCGTCTTTCAGAAGCGTCCCGACGGCCGTCACCATGATGGGCGTGGGCGACGTGCGTGCAAACAGGATTGACTCTCCGCCTGCCGCAACTGCAATATCCACAGCCCCGCCACCCAATGACTGCACGTGGTCCTTCCCTGGGCCACCCGATACAAACTCGACCTCCAAGCCTTCTTCGGCAAAGTACCCCAGTTCCTGGGCGATGTAGAACTGCGTTTCTTCATCATTGCTCACCCATGGAAACCCTAGGCGAATCTGGTGATTTTTCGTGAACCCGCCGTGAGTTGGTTTAGTCAGCTCTTCGAATGGCAAGTACTGGTTGGTCGAGTAGCTTTCGGCCGGCAAGTGCGCTTTCACGCACGCTAAGGCAGCTTCATACGTCAACTGCCCCTGTGCAACCACTGATCCGACAGCACCGATGAGAAGCGCTATCGCGATCAGCACCATGAAACGTTTCTGCGAAACCATTGGAACCTCTCCTTTGTCACTAGGACAACTAGCGATCCCTAAACACAATGCAACACGTTTTTCCTCCTTCTTCTGCATAAATTTCCACTCGCTGGGATCGGAACAAGTAGACAGCAGCAACGTGAGCACGAGGAGAAAACATGCCCACAGTGCCGCTGTCTACGTTTTTTGCTTTCACTATGTCAAGGTGCTATCAGGTGAAACCAACCGCGTCATTCCGCAATATGGAACCTAGCGATTACGTTCCACCGTCAAACAGAACAAAAAATCCCGCAAAAATGCGGGCAACAAATAGAAAAATAATAATAAAGAGATTTCTCTCTCGTGTATCCTTCTTCATATCATGACCCCGGGATACCAAGGTTATTACGCTGTAGGCGTACACTACCCTACCTACTATGAGTTGTCAACTGGATCAAATGGAATCAATAGAAAAAATAGGAAGGTGATGAAGATAGGTGAGATTTTCTATGTTTCCAAGCGGTGTATCCCCTTGTCGGATAACGGCGATACATTTCAAAACTGTTGCTCCAATAGTTCCCATAAGTTTTTGCGTCATGCGCATGGTGATACCGGTAGAAACCACGTCATCAATGATTACCACTTTTTTTCTTTTCAGAAGTTCGGCATCCGAACCGTTGATCACCATCGGTTGCACATGCTTCGGAAAATGGGGGAGCGGTTTCAAAATAACCGGTGAATTCATGTATGGCTTGACGCTTTTCCGGCACACAATAAAGCGTTTGTGCCCCAACCGTTTGGCAACCCCATGAACGAGCGGAACTACCTTAACATGGGGACAAACGAGATACTCAACCCTGCTTTTTTTAAGTTTACCAGCGAGCGTATCCGCCAGACAGTCCACCAATTCGATATCACCCAAAAACGTAAAGTTGGCAAGGAGTGTTTTTTTACTGATATGGACGAGTGGAAGCTTGCGGGTCAGTCCGCAAATGGTCAAGGTATACGTTTTCACTCCTCAAGTATAGCAACTATTTCTTTGCTTCTAAATATTTCTTGCCATGGCCGACCTTTGTATTGATCGGAATGCCTTTTTTACAAAGCGGACAAACATTTTCATCGAACGCTTCCGCTTTAAGAATTCCAAGCGCAGAAAACGGCGCGCCCATCATGGCAGCATTGACCTGGTCAGGATTTCGATTTACCATCACACTTACTGCAACCACTTTCCCCCCTGCAGCTTTGACAGAATTCACCACTTTTAATACGGATCCCCCTGTGGTGGTAAGATCTTCAATCACCAAGACATTTTTCCCCTTGACCAGCTTGTCATACCCGCGAGTGAACACTTGATTTTTATCCGGCGTTTTTTCCGTGTACACACCCAAAACTTCCTTGCCTTTTAGCTTTGACAGGTGATAGGCGACCCATTGAGATAAAATAATCCCGCCCAAGGCCGGTGCTGCCACCACGTCAACAGCCTTATGTTTAAACTTTTCCGCAAACATTTTCCCAACCCTCGAGGTTTCTTTCGTATGAGGGTAGAGTGCATCTTTATTGATATACACGCTCCCGTGTTTGCCCGAAGTATACACAAAATGATCATCAGTCAACACCGCTCCGACGCTTTTAAGAATAGAAATAATATCGTTCACAGATCCTCCTTATAGTAAAGTATGTTTAAGTTATTTAGGTTTTATTGCAAAGATTCCATAACCGAGTAAGCCCTGATAGAGGGTGTCACCAACTTCTCGACTCTTAAGAGGAGTTCCCGGTGGCATATCAACGGTGTGTGCCGGTTGACCGATTGCGTTGTCCCCTATTTTTCGCCAACCTTCATCAATCGAAAAACCTGCGCCTCTGATTTTTTCCTTTGCGGCTCGTGCATGCTTATTAAATGCCGCAAACACCGCTTCCGGTTCATTGATGAGGAGGTTCGTTAAGTTAAAATTAGATCTTCCGGTTGGATCAGCAACTGCAATAACTCCACCCGGCTTTAATTTTCGGTATACTAACTTCAGTAACCGCTCCTGGTCAACACCTGATACATGGTGAATTGCATACACCATCGTAAAGACATCGAGTGAATGATCAGGTACTTCTAAATTACTTTCTAAGAAATCGATAATATTTGTCTCACGGATACCGGCCTGTTGTACTGCTCCTCTTTTAAGATTCCGCTTTGCTCTCTCTGCTAGATCATGTGCTATTTCAACCCCAATAATTTTTCCGGTGATACCTCTCTCGCGGAACTCACTCCGTAAAGCACGAATGGTTTTTCCTGTTCCCGCACCTGCATCGACAGTAAAAGTATACCTTAATCCATTTTCACTCAAATACTCTCCTACTTTCTGTGCAATCCAAAGGTTTGCCTGTGTAATATGAGGAATATCTTTTGCCTCATCAAGACGAGAAGCCCACTCGGGGAACATCGCCTCTGCCAATACCGGTAGCTCTTCTCCTTTTATGGTGGTATCAACCCATGATTGTATAAGGTCCGCATCCTGACGGGGAACATGAGGAAAACCCTGAATTTTTTGTCTCATATGAACCAATTTATGTACGGCATGTAAAACATGCTCTGCTCTTTCTCCTAAATCAGGGTGAGTTTCAGGAAGGTGTTCACGAATCTTCTTAAAACGCGTAGCTATATCTGATGCCTCAAACATTGCATCATTGTAATCTGAAAATGGTTGGTCTAAAAAATATTGAAGACCTGCCCATTCATGGCGTAATCTGACAGTATCTTTTATACTTCCATACCCTCTTATCCCATTATCTTGTTCTGCTGGCATATACACTCTCTTTCTGGCAGGAAATTAATAGGAAGGATACCATACGTTTATAGAATTATCTATAACTATTAATTGACTCACGTAACCTAGTGGATTCTTTCCTGGCTTTCTCGGCAAAATCCCCTCCTTTTGAAGCAAAAATGATACTGCGGGATGCGTTCATAATCATACCAGCACCAGTGCTGTCCCGGCCCGCCTCAACCGTTGTTTTTATGTCTCCCCCTTGTGCGCCGATACCGGGAATAAGCAAAGGCAAGTCTCCTACAATACGTCGCACAATTTTAAGCTCTTCCGGATAGGTAGCTCCCACCACCAAACCGCAATTTCCGTTATAATTCCAGTCATTCACTACATTTTCCGCAACGAGTTGATACAGTTCGATATGTTGATTCCCGGAATCCAGCTTCAAATCCTGAAACTCCCCTGCTCCCGGATTTGAGGTACGGCACAAAATAATACACCCCTTCTCTTTTCGATCCAGAAAAGGCCTGAGTGCTTCTTTTCCTAAATATGGATGCAGGGTAATTGCATCAACGCTCAAATAATCAAATACATACGTCACATATTCTTCGTTCGTTGACCCGATGTCTCCTCGTTTGGCGTCGAGAATAATGACGATATCAGGATACGATTCGCGGAGATAGTCGCAGGTCATTTTCAGTTCGGCAATGCCATTAACTCCCCGCGCCTCATAAAAAGCAGAGTTTGGCTTATATGCGCAAACAAGACCTGCGGTTACATCAATAATTGCTTTATTAAAGCAAAACTGCGGATACCGTTTCTTCAATAAATGTTTCGGAATCTTTTCAATATCACTATCCAATCCCACACAAAGCAAAGAATTATTTTTGGCGACCGTTGCGACAAGCTTTTGCTGAAAGGTCATATTATGCTTCTTAAATTTTTTTTAACCATTTTCCTTGACGGTTTCCTACAATTTTACCATGGTCATAAAGAAGCTCGC
>JACPFZ010000006.1 GCA_016182725.1 Candidatus Gottesmanbacteria bacterium | reverse complement strand
TTTCCAATATACTACTAATATTGCTTCCTCTCTATTCGTTAATAACGCTAGCATATCAATCATCCGGTATATCGGCCGTTTCCAAAACGTATGCATCGATCGATCATGATTTTCTCCAGTTGTTCCCAGTTTCTTAAAGCCCAAAGGTAACACTAATTGGTCAAGTGTTTTTTTGGGTAAAGTGCCAACGATGTTGGTCTAGGACAAGAGATTGCCAACGACTTTTTTTAAGAAGAGACATGATACTACCAAAATTTGGCACACCGATCACTAAAAGACCATCTTTTTCTAAAACATTTGCTATGGTCCGAATCACCGCATGAGGATTTGGCAGGTGTTCCAACACGTGATTAAGAACGACAATGTCGACTGGTTTTTTCATCGACTTTTCAGTAAATTTTGTATGCAATAACTGAATGTGGAAAAATTTCCTCGCCGCCCTTACAGCAGAAAGTGATGGTTCAATACCCGAAGCATCGAATCCAGCACGGCGCGCTTCATCCACCAGTAATCCGACCCCTGCGCCAATATCTACAAAGGTTCCGTCCTTTTTATATTGTTTTATAAAATCAACAATTCGCTTAAAAAGCAACCGAAACATCACTTCTTTCTCAATATACACAGAGATATCTTCCTTATTATATATCTGTTTTCTCTCTATCTTTGATGGAGTTATCGTTCGCACCTGATCACAAGCAAGGCATTGCACAATCTGATAGCTACTTGCGCAAAAAAGTAATTTATGATCTTTTGCCCCACAATAGCATCGCATACGTTAATCCTTCCATATAAGCGAATGCAAACGCCAACACAAATCCTCGCCAGCCATCTTTATATCCTTTTTCTTTAATAAATCTGGCCCAAAACATATGTGGTGCATACAAAAAAAGTTTGGCGAGTGACAGGGTCTCGCCGTGTCGTTTCTTTTCCTTAGCGGCAATCCGGGCATAGTTGGTAAATTTGCTAAATAGTTGTATGGGTGTTCGAAAGGAATGGTGATGAATAACGCCTTGAAGCGTTCCAACTTCTCCCTTCACTATCACTTCCTCGTGGAGTTGAAGAGGAGTAATCTTCCCGTATCCCCTCCGGAACAATCGTACTTTGCTATACCGCTCGCCTCCCCAATACACCGGCTTCCCAAACACGTAATTCTGATACGGTATGTGGTATCCCCGGATGGTATCGTTATGCGAAATAACTTTTTTTATTTCCTGGCCAAGTTCTTTTGATACGCGCTCGTCGCCATCTAATATAAGCACCCAGTCTCCTCGTGCTTTAGTGATCAACCACTGTTTCCGTTCCCCGAGATTTTTATTTTTAAGCGTAAATATCTTCGCACCATACCGCTCTGCAATCCGCCTTGTCCCATCGGTACTTGCATCATCGTTAATTAACAATTCACTCCATAAACCATGAATGCTTGCTAGAGCTCCTCCAATTACTTCTCCTGCATTATTAGTTATCATCACGACAGAAAGTTTCATATTATTATTTAGCCCCAATTATTTCTAACTTTGTTCCCCAATGATCAAAATTCAATATTCTATATAATAACCCGCAAACAACCCTATCGAAAAGTAAGTACTTAAGCCTTTTGATTAAAGGCAATCCTCTTCCACAACCCAAATCCAGCAGTGTTCTCCTTTGCTGAAATTTCTCGATTTTCTTTAGACTTTGCTCTGCATCTTTTCGGATAACTTTTTCAGCTTCGATTACATTTTTATAATCAAATGTTTTATAAAACTTATCTAGAGAAACTCTTGATGGAAGCGGAGTAACGTAAATGAAGCCACATAAATCGCATTGAACTATATTGAAATTATTTTTTTTCCAAAGAAGGTGACCTCGTGTGCTGTTGCAGAGATAACAAGTTTGGGATTTCATAGAACCGAGTCTACTAAAATTATTGGTACTTGACAATTGATTCCTATAATATTTACTCTAGTATTAGAGGCAGAAATTACGAAAAAATATTTTTTTCTATTTTTATTAGCCGTAGTATTCTTCTTTACTAATACTTCTAAAGTCAATGCTTCTACTGTTTTTTACGATTCTTTTTCCGGTGGTTACAATACTTCATTGTGGACAGTAGAACCGTATACTACTGCTCCTACCCCGTCAATGTTTGGCATAGGCGACACAAATAACGGTATCGAGTATGGTTTAATATCTATTCCTTCTTATTTGCCATCCGATGAGATTGTTAAGATTGATATTAAAATCAACTCTTCTCCTTCCTTGGTGCTATTTTCATGTAAGGATTATAGCTCGTCTTTTCCGGCAAACGAAAAAAGAGTCGTCTTAAGAGACAATGGAACTTTTAATTTCGAAGCTTTTCAAAACGGTGGTGGATTAGGTTCTCCAACGATGTTTTGGGATAAATCCCTAGGTGTTCACAGTTTCGAACTTCACTGTATTAGTTCTAACATGATATTAATTGAAGATGGTAATATTTTAGGCTCGTGGGATAACGGTTTTAATTTTACTCCAGATATTGTCCGTCTTAAATATGCAAACGGTAATACAGAATTTGCTAATTTTCAACTTTGCGATAGCGGTGGGTGCGATGCTCCTTCCCCTACGCCCACCTCAACTCCGACTCCGATGCCAACTCCTACCCCCACACCAACTCCGATTCCCGTCACCAAAGTCGTGGTGATTCCGGGGTTTGGGGCCAGTTGGAATAAAGATGCGATCATGAACTGCAAAACCGAAGGCTACGAGGGTGATTGGACGCTTAACGACCAAGCAGCGGACGTCTACAATCCACTGTTGACTGCGCTTACCGATGCCGGGTGGACGACCATTCCCTACTACTACGATTGGCGAAAACAAGTGACTACCCATGCCGCACCACTTGCAGGCGTCATCGATGCAGCGATCCAACAAGAAGGGGAAAATGTGCATCTGGTTGGCCATAGCATGGGAGGGCTTCTCGGCCGCGCGTACTTGGAAGCACAGGCAGATGCCAACAAACTCGATAAACTCCTCACCGTCGGATCCCCACACAAAGGCAACGTTCTTGCCTATCCCGCGTGGTCCGGCGGCGAGATTTGGGAAGATAATCTACGTAATAAGATGCTCATGACGATAGCTCTTCGTCTATGTGACACTATTCGTCCCAACAACCGCGAAACCATCCGCCGAGTAATCCCATCGGTACAAAATTTACTTCCGGTATTCGACTACCTCAAGGACTTTCGAACCGGTGCGGTAAAGCCGGTCATAGAGATGGACGCGCAAAATAACTGGCTACCTACCACTAGATTTACCCCTCCTTTTTACGGCGTCACCGTTGGCACGCTTTCCGGCACTGGATTTGAGACATTGCATGAGCTTGTGGTCAAACCGCCAAGCCGTCTGGATACACGCCGCGGTGATTGGACAGACGGCAAACCACTCCTACGACGTACAACCACCGACGGCGACGGCACGGTACTTTTAACAAGCAGCGAGGTTGACGGCGCTACATATCTGCGCGTTCCCCAGCCACACAATGGACTTGTCTCATCAGGCCAGGGCATAAACGAAATTCTCAATTTTCTAGGGATGGGAGCAACAAGCGTCAGTACAGCGTCCTTTGTGGAGCCAACATCCGCACTCGTTATCATGGGCTACCCTGCCGACCTGTGGCTCACGGACCCCGCAGGATCCATGCGGAAAGATAACGAAAGCCTCATTACGATATTTAACCCTAGGGCTGGATCGTACAAACTTCGATTTTTACCAAAAGGCGAAAACGCTCGGCTTATCATTGCGCAGTTTTTGGAAAACGGGAAAGTTTTGTGGAAAGAATATCCCCGCAGTTCTAAACTTCCCGAAATTTCCACATTTCGCTTCGATCCCGCATATCTCAAAGAAGATCTACTTCGGTAGGTGGACGACGTTGGATTTGAACCAACGACCCCTTCGACCGCGCCAGCATTCGCCTCTCTGTGAGCCCAGATGGATTTGAACCATCGACCTTTTCGATGTCAACGAAACGCTCTACCACTGAGCTATGGGCTCATTTCGGCGGGCTGGTGTCAACGAAGTGCTCTACCGCTGAGCTAACCGCCCAAAGGAAACAACGGGATTGACGACTCTTATTATATCACCTACACTGAAGATACAGGAAATTCGTATGAACTTAATAAAGCGCGCAGTAGCCGCTGTTTTTGATTTTCTCCAGTCCATTGTGGTGGTCCTTGCCATCATGGTCATGATCTACCTTTTCATCATGTCGCCGCAGGAAATTAGCGGCGCGTCCATGGAGGCGAACTTTCATAATGGCGAATTTATCCTCACCAACAAAATTGAATACAAATTTCTCGATCCAAAGCGCGGTGACGTGGTTGTTTTCAAATCACCCAGAAACAAAGAAGTGGACTTTATCAAACGCGTCATTGCGTTGCCCGGCGAAACCGTGCGCCTATCGAGTAGCACGTTTTTTATCAATGGTCAAAAACTTGATGAACCATACCTCACGCCGGGCGTCTATACTTTTGGAGGATCCTATTTACGAGAAAACAGTGAGGTGGTCGTCCCGCCCGGCAAATACTTCGTCGTGGGAGACAATCGGCCGCATAGCTCCGATGCGCGTGAGTTTGGCCCTATTGCAAAAGAAGATTTTATCGGGAAGGCACTGCTTCGGTACTGGCCATTTTCTCGAGTTGGCCTCATTTCCCGACCCACGTATTTTTTCTAACAGAAAAGATCACTGCTTTAACTTCTGGTGAATCTTTTTTAAAGTATCGCTCGTCGTTTCCAGGTTACCGCGGATGACAAATACAATGCGCGCTTCTACTTTTGATTGCGTAATCTTTACTAATCCATTGACCGACTGGGCCAAGTCTTTTGCCATGGCATCCAACTCGTCGCTGTGAATTCGCTCGACGCGCATCGTTGGCTTTTTGTCGTACTGGGCCTTGAGTCGGCGCGCCAAGTCTTCTGCCCGGCGAACGGATGCGCTTTCCGAAAGAATCGTCTTATATGCATCTACCATGAGCTTTACATCGCCAAGTCCTGCAATAGCACGGGCGTGACCTTCAGAGATTGCCTGGGAGATAAGTCCGTCTTTAATTGCATCAGGAAGCGCCAAAAGACGTATCGTATTGGAAACGTACGACTCGCTCTTGGAAATCCTTTTGGATATTTCCGTGAGTGGCAACCCAAACTCTTCAATCAGCCGTTGGAATGCCTGAGCTCGTTCGATGGGGTTTAAATCTTCGCGTTGGACATTCTCGACAATCGCCATCTCGAGCATTCCCCGAGACGTCGTTTCTCTAATGACCACCGGTACGGTAGTTAAACCCGCAAGTTTCGCCGCACGCCAGCGCCTCTCACCCGCAATAATCTGATACCCTGCCGGGGTTTTCGCTACAACCAACGGTTCAATAATGCCGTGCTCGCGGAGTGACTCGACAAGATCACGAAGAGAATCGGGAGGAATGAGCCCTCGGGGTTGCAACGGATTTGGTTGAATGAGTTCAATATCCAAGTGAAGAATCTGTTGTGTATCCGCCATTTTTTTCGCGAAATTATTGGACAGAAACGAACTGCTTTCCTCGCTTTGTCAAAAACGTTACTTTTCCTTTCGCTATTGCAAAAAGCGTAGAATCCCGACCCATACTGACACCCTGGCCAGGATATACCTTGGTTCCTTTTTGCCGAACGATGATATTGCCGGGGATTGCTACCTGACCGCCAAAAATTTTGACTCCTAAGCGCTTGGAAACAGAGTCTTTATTCCCTTTTGCGACCCCCCCTGCTTTGACATGTGCCATATCTCAAAAATATACAAATACTACCAATACTATAAATACTACAAATGTTTTCATTTGTCGGATTTGTTTATTTGTAGTATTTGTTAAATTCAATTTTTCGTGAATACGAAAAATTGTCTTCGCACGACTGCCTGTGGTCTGCTATATTCTATAGGACCAGCTCCCATAGTATAGCCAAGCTTTTCACAACTGTCAACTACCTTTTTCACAAAATATGTTTTCCCCTCGAGGCTGAACTGGGGCAACGCAATAACAACGTTTCCTCTAGGCTTAAGAACATCTACCCAATCCCGAAGTGCTCCAATGTACAATTTTTCCAGGCCTTTAACAACATTGCGAATTTTTTCCGGATCAGTAACCCGTCGCTCGCCCAGTGCCGGCGTACCCATATGGGGTTCGGTGACAATTGCATCGATACTATTCGGTCTAAGCTTATGTGATACATGGGTTGCATCGCTTACTAAAAGTTGTACGCTCGGTAATTCGATTCCCGGAATCAAAGTACCTCGATTCCGGGAATCATGCGTAAGCCACTCAAGATTTTTGCGGGCTTTTGCGATAACTTCCTCTGACTGATCACTGCCGATCACGTGACACCCCCGCAACAATGCTTCAGCTAGGATGGTCCCCATGCCGCAAAATGGATCAAGAATCGTAAACACCTGAACTGGTTTACCCTGAAAAATTTCCGAATTTTTAAGGGCAATATTGACCGCCATTCTTGCCACCTTTGGCGGCAACATACCAGACTTCGGATCTGCATACGGCCGGCCGTAATCACGCTTGTTCCACGCTTCAAAGTCCTGCACCGTAGCCGTAAGGCCGATCAAAACGTGATCCCCTCTCTTTGCCACGACTAGCTCCTGCATGTGTTCCTTTTGGACAACCACGCTCGAAAGTATCCCGTCTGGGGAAGAGATAAAACGTGCCTTTTTCCCTGCGCGCGAGAGCTGGGCCTTTATTTCTCGCAGCCACGGCAAAGAAACAACGTCTCCGTCATAGCGACTGACGCCAAAAGTAATTTTTTGCTGATCAATGCTACTACTGAGAAGAATTTCGGCAAGTTCCCCCGGTGTGACGATGGCTACCTCGCCAACAACTTCCGCGATTTTCACCACTCCGCCGGCAACCTCTTGCAGTGTTTCTGCAGAAACATCACGAGATTCTTCCAAAAACATACAAGACCCGGAAAGAGGAACGAAAAGAGAAGAAGGAAGAAGCGCATGAAGTTCCGCGCGAGCAAGACTGCGCGCTGCCCCCAACACGATGATCCAGGAGTTCATGACCTTTTAGGCGCCAACAGAAAGAATCTCAAGTTTGGTACGCAACGGACGGAATCCGATGTGCCTGCGATAGCGGACTTTCGACTTAAACCGTCGGACTTCAACCTTTTCTCCTTTTTCATGGGAGAGAATCTTGGCTTTCACTGAAATATTTGGCAGCGTTGGAGCTCCCACCAGGGTCTTGCCGTTGCCCGCCAAAAGCACGTCTTGCAATACCACGGTATCGCCTACGTTTCTCTTGAGGCGATCAACCACCACTCGATCTCCTGGGGTTACTTTATATTGTTTTCCTGCAATGATAACAACAGCAAACATGCCCGTAGTATATCAATTGTTCTATCGGATAGCAATGTCTGTTCTCTGGCGTTTTTGCTGCTGCAGCGCCCACAGAAACCCAAAAGAGATAGCAAGAGACAGAAGAGAGCTTCCTCCGTAGGAAACGAACGGCAACGTAATACCGGTTATGGGAATAAGCCCCATATTCATACCCGTATTGATAAAAATTTGCGTCAGAATCGTCGCGAAGAGACCAATGGAATAGATAAATGGAAATGCATCAGTGATACTCCCCCGAACGAGTGGCGAAAGAATGCGCCACAAAAGAAACCCGTATCCGGCCAAAAGCAATGCACCGCCGACAAACCCAAGCTCCTCAATGAGGGTTGCAAACATAAAGTCCGTGTGGAATTCCGGCAAAAATCGCAGGTGGCTCTGCGTTCCTCGACCCAGTCCCCGGCCAAAAAGTTGCCCGCTCCCCACAGCAATCATCGCCTGAAGGGCATTGTAACCCGCTCCTCTTGGATCAAGTGCGGGATTGAGAAAGGTGAGAATGCGGCTCTTTTGATACACCGCGAGTGCATGCCAACCAAATGGGAGCAACAAGGCACCCAACGCAACGAACACCACAAGGAATCCGAATGGAAACCCGGAAGCAACCAGCATAGAAATCCACAGTCCCCCATAAACGAGACTACTTCCTAAGTCCGGTTGTTTCAATACCAAAAAAAATGGGATGAGGAAAAGTATCATATGTAAAGGCACAAAACGCACATTCCGCGGTGAATATTGCGTAAGAAAACGTGCGAGAATAGAGGGGCCAAAATAGGAAAGAAAAAGAAAGAGTATCGAACCCACGTAGCCCGCAGGCGCCATCCACCAAAGCAGTGTCCAATCAATAAGCGATATTCCAACAAGAAACAATAAAGCAATAACCAAAAAGAGGAGCTGTTGAAGAAACAGTGTTTGGTCGACCGTAAGGAGTAAAAAAAGACCAAAACTTGCCAAACAAAGGATGCAAATGCCGCTTACCCAGTCGATACGTTTAAAGATTCTCCCCATACGATAGAGCCAGCTAATGTTTCTTTTCGAATGTAATCAAAGTGATCCTTAAGTCTTTGATATTCCTTGGGCAATTGTACCTTGACTCGCTCATCTATTCTACACCCTTTTTCCTTCCGCAGTATCTGTATTTGCCGTACCAGCTCTCTTGCGTCGCCCTCATTTTTGAGCTCTGGGGTTAACGTAAGATCAAATGCCACCTCAAGCTTCCCTTTTCCTTTTTCAATAATAATGTTTTTCACATTTAATTCATCTGTAATAAGTTGCAAAAAATCTTTTTTTATTCTTAATTCGTAATTCTTAATTCGTAATTCTTTTAACGGCTGCCTCACTTTTATTTTGTGTTCTTTCCGGATGGCATGCCCCAATTCACAAATTTTTCTCACCATCTCCATTTGTTTATGTAATTTCGTATCAATTATCCCAACCATAGGCCAATCTGACAAATGCACTGATGCTTCACCTGTAAGATTCTGATATATTTCTTCTGCCAAAAACGGAGTAAACGGAGCCAGCAGTTTACAGAGTGTTATTAAAACCTCGTAAAGCGTTGCATAACATGACTCTTTGTCAAGAGAATTTTCAACAGTTGGTCCTACTCGGTCTCGCGATCTTCGCACATACCATTGCGATAAATCAGTGACGAATATCTCAATGCTGTTTGCCGCAGTCATCGCGTCATATTTCTCAAGCGACAATGTAACAGCACTGACTAACCCCTTAAGTTTGCTTACTATCCACTCATCTAGCACATTCGTACTTCGTAAATCATAATTCGTAATTCCATCCACATTTGCATAGGTTACGAAAAAATTATAAACATTCCAAAGGAGTAGATGGAATTTCCTGCGCGTTTCATCTGCTTTTTTATATCCAAAGAGAAGATTTTGTTCTGGGTCGTGTGTCGCAAACATCCAACGCATCACATCCACACCAATTTTGTCTGCTCCTTCGCCAAACTCAATCGCATTGCCCCATGATTTGTGCATAGGTCTACCATCTTCACCAAGCATAGAAGCAAACCCCAAAACAGTTTTATATGGATGTTTATTTTCTAAAACCGTTGCCATGGCAATCATCGAGTAGAACCAGTTTTTAAACTGTCCGGGAAATGATTCTGTAATAAAATCAGCTGGAAACCACTGTTTCCAGTATTTTTTATCGGTGGTATAACTAAGTTGTTTTGTTTCCGGATCAATATAGGTAGAAAACGGAACGATGCCGGCATCCAACCACACATTTCCGACATCATCAAGTCGCGACACGACTTCTCCGCACTTCTCGCATTTAATTTTTACCTCATCGATAAATGGTTTATGGGGACTGTGTCCTTCAAACTCTTTCCAACCAGAAACCGCGCGCTCCTTCAATTCTTCATAACTCCCGATGACGGTAAACCAACCGCACTTTTGGCACTCGTAGATGGGGATGGCCAGACCCCAATATCGATTCGGTTTTGATATCAGCCAGTCATGCATGTTGGTGAGCCAATCAAGTTCCCGCTCAAGACCAAATCTTGGATGCCAATCGATTTTTTTCGCAACTTCCACCATCTGCCGACGTAACGTTTGCTTGCCGTCCGAAGCTTTATGCGAAGGACGGTCCATCGCGATGTACCATTCTTCCGCCACTTTCCACACAAGCTCTGTTTTGCATCGCCAACACGCCGGATACCGATGGGTATACTGTTCAATTTTAAAGACCCAGTGTTCTCCGTGAGTTTCCCGTTCGGTGAGATAATCAAGAATGATTTCCGGATGTTTTTTTGCATTTTGGCCGCTTAAAAATCCTAAATTCGGAAGATAACTCGCATCATCCGCAATCACCGCAATCATGGGCAATCCGTATTTTTTCCCGAGCTTGAAATCTTCACTTCCTGCAGAAACTGCTGTGTGTACTAATCCTGTTCCCTCCGTGGCGGTAATCGGTAAAATAAGCGGATCCGTTGGTATGACTTTATGAAATGTTTTCCGATTGGATTTTGCTGTTTGGGCTACCGCCGGAAGAGTATCAAACGCTCCTTTATAGAAAAGCCCAACGAGTTCCTTCCCTTTTACCGTTTTTATGATGCGCTGATATTGCTTGCCCATCACCGCCTCGAGTCTGTCTTTAGCAAGCCATAATTGTTTCCCATCATTTGTTTCAACCAATACGTAGTCAAGGTTTTCATCAACAGCAACCGCGATATTAGCAGGTATCGTCCACGGCGTCGTCGTCCATACTAAAAGATATTCATTATCCCGTCCGACAATGGGAAGCGTAAAGTAAATTGCCTTATGCGACACTTCTTTGTAGTCTTCCGTCAGCATTTCGTGTTGGGAAATAGCGGTTTGACAGCGTGGGCACCACGGCACGCTATCGCGACCTTTATACATCCATCCTTTCTCAAAACATGTCTTGAGAAAATGCCATATCATGTAATTATTTTCATCAGACATCGTAAAGTACGAATGATCCCAATCCATGAAGTAACCAAGTCGCTTGCTTTGTTCTGTTTGGATGCTACTGTATTTGAGGACACGTGCTTTACAAAGTTCAATAAATTTGGCGATGCTTGCTTTGGAGTCGCCCGGGACAAGATTTTCAATATCTTTTTTGTTTTTAATGCCAAGCTCTTTTTCCACTTCCACCTCTACCCACAACCCCTGGCAGTCAAAACCATTTTGGAACCGCTCCTTATAGCCGCGCATTGCATAAAATCTTTGCCAGAGGTCTTTGTACGTTCTGCCCCACGCATGATGAACCCCCATGGGATTATTGGCGGTAATCGGCCCATCGAGGAACGAGAATCGCTTTTTTGCTGCATCATTGCGATGAAGGTACTTGTCCACTATGCCGCGTTCATACCACTCGGTCAAAATCCGCTTCTCCATCTCGGGGAAGTTGACGTTTGGTCTAACCGGATGAAAGGCATGAGCCATAGGTGAAGTATAGCAAAAAGAGGCTGAAAATGACAAAATTTAGCTTTTCTGCCGCAAGAAGGCGGGAATGTCAAATTCGTCCTCTTCCGGCGGGAGGTCATCGGCAACTGGTGTCACGGATTGAGGTTTTGGCTGAACACTGGGCGCTAGGTATGTCGTCACGGGCTTGGTAAATGTTGGCTGTTGAGTAACAGTTGATCCGTAAGAAGGACGATTCGATAATTCACGTAATCTCTTTTTCGTCTCATCAAAACCGGTGGCAATGACGGTAATTTTTACCTGGTCAACCAAGTTTTCTGAAATTGTTGCGCCAAAAATAATGTTCGCATCTGGATCAACGACGGAAGCAATCTGTCCGGCAGCTTCATTCACTTCTGACATAGTCAGATCCGGACCGCCCGTAATATTGAAGAGAATTCCCCGTGCACCTTCTATAGAAATTTCCAAAAGCGGAGAGGCAATGGCCGTACGTGCCGCAGTTGCGGCCCGATTTTCTCCAACACCCGTACCAATTCCCATGAGTGAAGAACCTGCATTCGTCATGATAGTACGTACATCGGCAAAATCCACATTAATAAGCCCAGGCATCGTAATAAGATCAGAAATTCCCTGTACCCCCTGTCCAAGTACTGAATCAGTAACCCTGAACGCTTCCAGGAGGGTCATTTTTTTATCAATCACGTCCAGCAGTCTCTGATTCGGAATGACAATAAGCGTATCGACTTTATCTTTAAGGTTCATAATGCCTTCTTCAGCATTAACCATGCGGCGAGTTCCTTCAAAGTGAAATGGTTTTGTGACCACCGCAACAGTGAGTGCTCCCAGCTCTTTTGCAAGCTCCGCAATCACCGGGGTTGCTCCGGTACCAGTACCCCCGCCTTCTCCGCACGTCAGAAACACCATGTCCGCGTCTCGAAGATATTCTTTGAGTTTTTCTTTTGACTCCTCGGCTGCCTGACGCCCGAGATCCGGATTTCCTCCCGCACCTAAACCTCGCGTTAAGTTTTCTCCGATCTGTACTTTGACCGCCGCTTGAGAGGTAAGGAGCGCCTGCGCATCGGTGTTGACGCCAATAAAATCTACACCATTAATTTGATTCACGCTAATCATGGAGTTAATGGCGTTGCAACCACCCCCACCTACACCAACAACTTTAATTTTGGCAAATCGAGCGATATCTGGTTTAATAAGCATAAACTATATTTATTGAGGGCAGAAGGAAATGAGTTCTTACGGGTTTACCCTGAAAATTTCTGGTTTGCGAAGCAAACACTTCGTGTTTCAGAAATTTTTAGGGCAAGAATGACTTTACCAGATCAATGACCTTTCCTGCAACTGATACCACTGGTATCTTTTGACCCATCTTGCCAACGCTGCCAAACACACCCCCACCACTTTTAGTTTGCGCACCATACAGGAGAAGTCCAACACCTGTCGTAAATGCCGGCGTCATAATTTCATCAATAAGTCCGTTGACCCTGGCAGGCATACTTATGTGCACGGGCATAGCCAAATTCCGGCGCGCCGCCTCAACCGCTCCAACGGTTTCTGCGCCTCCGCCGGTAAGTACGACACCCGACGGTGTTATGCCGCCAAACCCACTCCGTTTAATCTCCAGTCCCACAAAGGTAAAAATCTCATTAAGGCGAGGCTTAATAATTCCTTCCACTAATGTCTTACGCGAAATTGTTCGTATTTCCTCGGAAAGCCCAAGGCCACTCACATCCACCTCGTCGCTTACGTCCCCTCCTTTATTTGTTTTCGTTACTCGTTCTTCGCCATCTTCCGGTAGTACCGGGCCCTTGGGAGTTTGCCCTAAAAGAAGTTTAATTTTCTCCGCACTCTCCAGTGACACGCGCAGTCCTGCGGCCAAGTCCTTGGTAATATTGATAGCGCCTATGGGAATGACAGAAGAATGAGAAAGTGCCCCTTCTACAAAAATCGCCACATCCGTGGTCCCACCGCCGATATCAATAAGCACAACTCCTAATTCTTTCTCTGTATCAGAAAGACTCGCGTAGGCAGAAGCGAGTCCACTAAATACCATGCCTGCTACTTCCACCCCAAGTTCCTCTACGCACTTATGAAGGTTTCGAATAGCTGTTGATCCACCAGTCACCAAATGTGTATCTACTTCCAGTCGTACGCCGGTCATGCCAACGGGATCTACAATTCCTTCTTGTCCATCTACAATATATCCTCGTGGAAGAACGTGGATGATTTCTCGTGATGAAGAAAGAGAAACTGCTTTTGCTGCTTCCACTACCCGTTTCACATCACCCGCGGTAATTTCTTTTTCCGGTTCTGCCACCGCTACCACACCATGAGAATTTAATGATGCGATGTGATTTCCTCCCACGGAAACAAAAGCTTCCGAAATATTTGTTCCTGCCATGCGCTCACTCGCTTCCAAGGACTGTGATATTGCGCTCGTTGCTTCCTCAATATTGACCACTTGGCTTTTCCGCAAGCCCCGACTGGGAACCGTACTTACCCCTATGACATTTGCATATCCATCCTCGCCAATAGTTGCAATAAGCGTGGTTATTTTTGAAGTTCCTATGTCTATGCTGGAAAAAGTATGATCGCGCGCCATTTTTTTAAAATGTAACAACCGGTTTAGAAAAACGAAGATCCATGACTGCAGGCAATGTTCCCTTTATTCTAAACCCAGTCAGTAACACTTGTAAAGTGGTTGCCACCGCTTTCATATCGCTTTGTTGAACAACATATATGCGTAATATACCGGATTTTACTTGTAAAGACTGACTATCAAGAGATGATATCACATCAATGGGGAAAATGCCCTCAAATGCAGTAAGAATGGCGATACCTGAAAAAACGCGAGGATCCCTTACTTTCTCACCAGTACGTACAGGTTCAACATCGAAAAGAAGAGTTGGGAGAGGATGATCTGGAGAACTTTCTTGAAGAACGATGCCCTCTTTGTCAATATCCACCTTTCTTTCTTTCGTTTGTAAATGGGCAATGGGACTACGTGGCACTGCCGCAATCACCAGCGTATGAGGAAACTTCTTTCGAATGACGACATCTCCTAAAAGAGGATTTTGAGAGAGAAGCTCGGTACGCAGCTTTTCAGTTGGGAAAAAAAGGAGGTTCCTCGTGAGTTTTTTTTGATCAATCACTACCTGCATTCCTGATCCTTCTACTTCTATTGCCTGAAGAGTAAAAAACGTCATGCTCACAAAACCCACGCCGCTCGTGAGTCCAATGATAAGAATAACTGTTACGATACGTTTTCCAAACTTTCGTAAATAAACCCTGATCATGAGAGTAAATGCTGTATTTCAGAACACATGCGAAGCGCTCCATTTCGGGGTATGGTTTTTGCAAATGCTTGAGCATGCTGATGGTAGATCGTAAATCGAGACAGAACCTCGTCAATTTTTTTCAGTAATTGATCAGGTAAATCTCGTTGAGGCAAAATGATTGCAGATCCAGCCTCAACCAACCACTGTGCGTTTTTCTCTTGCTCGCCTCCTATGGACCACGGCAGAGGAATAAGAATTGCGACTTTTCCGAGAGCAGCTAACTCGCCAACGGTATTTCCCCCTGATCTTCCGATATAGAGCTTTGCGCAGTGGTAGATCCAGGAAAGATCGGAAACGGAAATATACGGGAAAATGTGATACCGCGATGACTGATCTTTCGACAACAAACGTGATTTTCCGCGAGCATTTGAATATGATGAATAACCAGTTTGGTGAACAAGAGTATATTTCGTCAATAGCTCCGGAAGCATTGAAAAAATGTATTTATTGATAGATTCTGAACCGGTTGCTCCACCTGCAATATAGACAAGGGGATATCGTGCTGAAAGAGTAAAAAGAGGCTTCTTGGGGACAATAAAGAGATCTCGTCGCAATGGCAAACCTGTACATACTGTTTTTTCTTTAGGAAACATATCAACCGTATCGGCGTAACTAACGCAGACTTTCTTTGCTATCTTTGCAATCCAAAGATTCGCCCCTCCCGCTATGCGTGTTTGTTCATGGGTAAGAGATGGAATGCCTAATATCCAGCCCGCGATAACCACGGGGAATGCGATATATCCTCCAAAAGAGACAATAATCGCTGGTTTTTCTTTAAAGACATACCACAATGCCTGTACTAATCCAAAAGATATTTTTAATAAAGAACGAACAGGAGTACTCCGACCGGTAGTCAGCGACAAAAACCGAATCCCAAGATCTGAAATCAATCGGTACTCTGCGGAAACTTCCTTCTCGCCAACCATTGCATATTTTCTGCCGACAAACACAATCTCCCAATCGGGGAATCTTTTTTGTATTTCTTCAATAACTGCAATTGCTGGTGTTACGTGACCACCGGTAATGAGAATTTTCATACCAGGTAGTGAAATTTCGACTGTTGTCTTTTACGCTGTCAAAATTCCAGGATCCTTTCTTTCATAAATGTTTTTTATGGCCAAGGTAGACTAGTGAACCGGACAACAAAAAAGCGTGTCGAAATTCTACTACCTGGATAGAGATTCGTGCCTACTAATATTTAATACGATTCCTAACGCACTCAAGAGAATAATAAGGCTTGAACCGCCGTACGAAACGAGAGGCAACGGTACACCGGTCAAAGGAAGGAGTGCTACCATAGCGGCGAGATTGATCAAAGTTTGCATGCCAATCCAAGAAGAAATTCCAAGGGCTAACAATCTCCCGAACGCATCCGGTGCACCGCGGCCGATACGAAATCCACGCCAAATAAGAAATATAAAGAGAACCAATACCGCCAAAGCCCCAATGAATCCAACTTCTTCTCCTACGATTGCAAATATCGAGTCGGTATTTGCTTCTGGCAGATATTCGTACCTTTGACGAGACTGGCCAATGCCGACACCTAACCATCCTCCCGAACCTAATGCCAAAAGAATTTGACGGATTTGATAGGATGCTCCAAGCGGATCACTTTCAGGATTAAAAAAAGTAGTGATCCTGCGAAATCGGTACGGCGCAATAACGGCAACTCCAACAGTTCCCACGAAAAGGATGGGCAGAAGCAACAGAAACTGCACAACTGGCGCTCCGGAAAGAAAATATAATAACAATGCAATAGAAAGAATAACAATGGCCGTACCTAGGTCCGGTTCTAAAATAACTAATCCTAACACCATACCTACAAGAAGGAGAAAAGCCATAAATCTATCTTTTTCATCACGAGAAAACCATGCGGAAAGGTAAATAACTAATACAAGTTTCGAAAGTTCCGCCGGTTGGAGAATAAAAAACCCAACATTGAGCCAACGGTGAGCTCCTAATGCACGAATACCTATACCGGGAACGAAAACGGCCATAAGCAGAAGAAGCGTGACAAGAAGCATGGGCAATGCAAACTTTTTCCAAATATGGTAATCAATGCGAGAAAAAACAAAGAGGGCAACACCTCCTAAAATAAGCCACTTCAACTGTTCCCGGACAAAATAATAAGGAGTACCGAAATCTCGGATGGCAATGGCCACAGACGAATCGTATACCATGAGAATACCGAACAAAGAAAGAATGATAGTGACCAAAAGAAACCAACGATCGATGCGACGGAGTTTCTTTTTCGTCACGCGCTTGCCCATCCCGTCTTTCGGCAACAGATGTGAGAAAATCTTAGAGATGAGAAACTTCATATCGAAAAAGTTCACCGCGTTCCTTGTAATTCTTGAACATGTCAAATGATGCGCAAGCTGGAGAAAGCAATACGATATCGCCTGGTTTCGCCTCGCTCG
>JACPFZ010000043.1 GCA_016182725.1 Candidatus Gottesmanbacteria bacterium | reverse complement strand
AAATTTCGCCTGCAACGGAAAAATCTCTACTTTCTGAAGGATAACCAGCCTCTTTGTAGGCTCTATCGGTATCAATTCTTTCACCAGTTTCAGAATCACGTTTTTGGACAATTTTTCCATCTTCCCAGCCAAACATTCCATTAAGTTGTGCCATTTTGCCTGCAATACCCGTCCCTCTTCCTTCTTGTTCCATATATAAAATAACTCCTTTTCCTTCTTTCGCAATCAACTGCATAGATTGATGGAGCTCTTTTCTACATTCACAGTTTATGGCATGGTATGTTTCGTTGGTTCTACAAGCAGAATGCATCCGTATCAACATATCCTCACCGTCACCCAACGAACCTTCCGCTATATTTCCAAACACAAGTAGTTCATGATGGCTTCCATTAGTCATATCACCGAAGACAATATATGTCCAATCTCCAAATTCTGTTGGCAACGGTGCCCTACCAAATTCTTCTATCATAGGTTGTCCCTCCTTTTGCAACATGTCTTTTATACGCTGAATTGACTCCCATGGCAAATGCCACTCATATCGCCGTTGTGCCATGAGCGCTTGTAACTCTAATGATGGCTGGCTTCCTTCAGTTGGGGTAATACCTGGATTGGTGAATTTTTCCATCATATGTGTTATCTAATATAAAGATTTGTATTTATTTACTATAAGATAAATATTATAACATTTTTTATAAATAGTCAAATTTAACAAAAAGTATGTTAAAATCTGGTATTGGTTGAATTTATAACATTCTTTCCTTCTTAAACAATTGACATTCTGAGGTTGTTACTGTTATACTCCCGAACATCTACAGGTCTACTTCTCAATTCAGTATGAATCAAGAATTTGAACCAGTCGAACAATCAGAGACACAACCAACAACACATCAGTTTACCATATCTTTTGATGAAAAAAATCCTCATATTCCTTTCGATCATAATGTTTTGGGTAATAAAGGATTCAAATTAATAGAAATGACCCGGATAGGCCTACCTGTTCCAAAGGGATTTATTATCACAACCGATGCCTGGCACCAGTATGCAGATCATCAGAATCAAATACCGGCACCTATCTGGCAAGAAATTACTGATCAAGGCAAAACACTTGAAATGACAACTGGTTTGCGCTTCGGCGACTCCGAACGACCGCTTTTTGTCTCCGTCCGCTCCGGTGCATCTGTTTCCATGCCAGGAATCATGGATACCATTCTCAACGTCGGTATTACCAACCAAACCATAAACCCTTTGATAAATGAAATTGGTGAACAGGCAGCGCAGGAAACATACAGTAAACTACAAGATATCATCACGCGAAGTGGAAACATATTTTCTGATAATCCTATGGAACAAATCCGAACCGCCGTTGTTGCCGTATTTCGTTCCTGGGATAACCCCACGGCAATAGCATATCGAGCGCAACACGTGATCCCCCATGATCTGGGAACTGCCGTTATTATTCAACGCATGGTCTGGGGCAACAGTCAAAAGGAGGGTGCTGGTTCAGGAGTCATGTTAACGCGAGACCCGCACGTTTTTAGTGAACGGCCAATTGTAGAATTTGCTCCGCACACGCAAGGACTTGTCGTTGTCGGAGAAGAAAATAATTACCAACAACAAACATTTGAAGAACTTCCGCCCACCCTGCAGCAGGAGATTTCGGAAATTGCCGATTTTTTTTTACTTCTCTACATGCGGCCGCAAGATATCGAGTTAACACATGATGGAAACAGGCTCTGGCTTTTACAAACCCGTAATGCGCCCGTCTCTCCTCTTTCTTGGTTTCGATTTTTAGAGAATAGTGTCAATAAAAATCAGATGACACGAGAACAGGTCGAGAGACTCATTTCTACTAATCAACTTTATGCGCTCCTTATTCCTGATTTGGATCCGGACGCAAAAGCAAGAGCAAAAACCATTGCTCAAGGAATTACCGTTTCTTTGGGAAATGCAACAGGACGCGTGGTCACATCATCGGAAGAATTACAACAGTTATTATCGGAACCAGTCGTTTTAGTGGCTAAATTGAGTCAAAAAGATTTAATCCAACTTCCGAAAAATGTGGTTGGTGTAGCAGCGGAAAATGGTAGTATTGGTTCGCATATTGCCCGTATTGCCGCCCATATAGGGTTTACGCGAAATATGCCCATTATTTTTAGTGTACATAGTCTGCAAACTATGTATCCGGGTGAGCTTGTCACGGTCGATGGAGCAACTGGAGAAATATTTGCTGGAAATATCGCTCGATTAAAAAATGGGTCGTTCACTATTACACAAAGTGAACGTGGAATTATAGAAGCGTTATTAACAAAAAGGCTTGAAAACCCGTGGGAATATGTTATTTCAGGAGAAAATATTGAAATCTTGGAAACAATTGCAAAAAATGCGTATGATCAAGCGCAGGTCGAATTTGATTCACCAAAAACGCAGGAAATCGCAGTGTTGCGTACACTTATTGATCCAGAAATTAGTATTGAGTATACACCCGTAAAACCACAAGATATACAAACAATTCAAACTTTGCTCACTGACATATTAGAAGAAGGAAATGATGCGACGGTTCGAACATGTCATTATCCATTGCGTCTTGGTAGTAGTCCTTGGGTGCTTCTTACAAAAGTTGAAGATATTCCTCGATTTTTTCAAGACGCTTCCTATTCTCCAAAATATGGAGGATATCCTCGTTGGGTAACTGACTCTGATTTTACAGAGGCAATCGTTGGTCGTATCCCAAAAGACAAGCTCAACCCCGATCCGACAATTCAACGAGAACACTGTGCATGGACATTAACCTGCACGGATACAGGAGTGGTGCTCCAAATTAGCCCATTCTCATCCCAACTTCGCGGACACGAAGAGGCAATAGGGGATATGATTATAACCGTAGAAACGAGTTATGATGCAAACGAAAAGAATCTCAGACCTTATACAATCACATTAGGGGACAATCTTGAAGGAAATGAGGAAGCATCTGCATTTGCACACCTTGTAGCTGAGACAATTTTCAATCGGTGGTGGTATACATATCAATTACCCCAGCGTCTAGCCGCAATTGGACGAATATTCCCCCAACCTGATTATTCCGTCCCTGTTTTGGAAGGACAGGCAAGAATTAGGCCCGATGGTACGTCATGGTGCAAAATCTACGGTATCAAGACAGATAAACAAGAATAAACTTTACGCAAGTTTGATAAGCCATCCATGCTCCCGGGCCTTTTTAAATGTATACCAGTAAATAAAGATTGCTACCAAAAGATACACTCCATTGAGCGCAAAACTCACCAACAAAAGCGATGGGTTCATGGTGCCACGATCTATAATGGAGCGCATCCCCTCAAAAACATAGGACGAGGGTAGGAATTGAGCAACCATTTGGAGCGGCCGAGGAAGTACAGAAAGTGGATAGACTACCCCGGAGATGGGGTTGATGATCATAATAAGCGTCCACGCTAGCGATATAACCCCTTTCCCATACCGCAACACCAAGGCATTGACAAAAAAAGCAAGCCAAACGCTGGTGAGAAATAAACTTCCTAATAGCGGAATAATCCAAAAACTTAAAGCAAAGACGTTGAATCGGTAAAACACCAGAGTTACCATCGCCATAAAACTAAATACAATCATAAGCTTGAGTGCCCCCAAAAGCACACTGGAAAACAAAAATTCGGCAATCGTCAGTGGAGCGGTAAAAATATTCATGAGGTTTCTCTCCCATGATTCCGTAATCATCGATGCAGAAACTTCCCATTGCGAACGAGCAAGCACTGCCCATAAAATCGTCCCAGATAAAATCCGCGCCAAAATATTCGTCCCCCCGGCACTAAAGTAAGTACTAAAAAATCCCCAAATAACCACGTCAAAAAAAGCCCACCAAAACGTATCAAAGAGCCGGTCTAAGTCACGAAACCAGACGTAAAAATTACGAATCAACATACCGCGAATATGATTGATATTCATGATTTCTTCCTTCCTTGTTGCAAAAAGTAGTCTTCAAGCGTTGGCGGCTGAATGCTGATTTCCTGATACACAATGCCTTTTTCGCTTAAAAAATTCAGGAAATACACGATATCGCGATCCGCAACCTCCACCGTGAGATACCGTCCGTCTTGAGACGCAGTAAAATTGTGTTTTTGCGCATATTCCAGTGTTCGCTTAAGTCCATCTTTAATAAGTAAATTAATTTTTGATATCGTCAGGCGACCCGCGAGTCCCCACGGCGTGTCTTCCGCAATAATTTTCCCCTGATCAATAAAAATCACACGGTCGCAAATTTCTTCCACCTCCGCCATATTATGGGAAGTAAACAGCACGGATATGTTATGGCTTTTTTGCATATCCACGATGAGTTTTCGCATGTCATGGGCAGTTTCCGGATCCAAAGCCGCCGTGGGTTCATCAAGAAATAAAATTCTTGGCGTATTGAGAAATGCCTTGGCTACATGCACCCGGGTTTGTTGACCTGCAGAAAGCAGGTTGTATTCTGTGTTTCTCAACGGGAGTAGGTTAAAAAGATCAATCACCTCTTCGATTCTTTTATCTCGATTGGGAATATCATACAGATACGCAAAAATTTTTAAATTTTCATAGACAGAAAGCCGACGGGGAAAATTAATATAGGCAGAAGAATAATTGACGCGAGCTAAAATATCTTCTCGGTGCTTTTGCAAATCGTTTCCAAAAATGGTAATGGTACCACTCGTTGGCGTCAAAAGCCCCATGAGCATGGAAATGGTCGTTGTTTTCCCCGCGCCATTTCTGCCTAAAAATCCCACGATCTCTCCTTCTTTAATGGAAAAAGAAATATCGTTAACGGCGGTGAATATACCGAAGCGCTTGGTGAGATGCTTTACCTCGACAATAGATTCCATGAAGCTATTGTACGTGTTTTTTGAAGGATTCGTCAACGAAGGCGGCTACCTGTTTTTTGAATCGCTCTTTGCTAAATTTTTTGGCCTGATTATAACAATGATAATCTTTATAAATTTTATAATCGTTATTGAATCGTTTTATAGCCGCAACGAGCTCCCTTACCTCCGGCTTATCAAAAAACACCCCAGTTGGACCCTGCCCTGAGCTTGCCGAACGGGCGTCAACAACTGTTTCCAAAACCCCGCCTTGAGCAAGTGCGATAACCGGTGTGCCATAGGCCATCGCTTCCACCGGCACCATACCGAAATCTTCATCCAAGGCACAAAAGATAAGCGCTTTTGCGCCTGCATAAAGTTGGGCAAGCTCACTATCGGAAACGGATCCGAGAAACTCAATCGTTGGTCCAGCAATAGAGCGCAAATACGCCTCTTCTTTCCCGACCCCAACAATTTTAAGCGGCAGCTTGAGTTTATTGGATGCAATAATAGCTAAATCTATGCGCTTGGCGTACGTTAATCTTCCGACCGAAAGAAAATATTCCCGTTTTAACAAGGGGACGCCTTGCGTACGCAAGGCGTCCCCTTTAGAAATTTCTTCTGGAATTTCAATTGGCGGATAAATAACCGTTGAGTCCCTGCGATAGAATTTCGCAACCCGCCGTGCCGTCTCTTTCGAATTTGCAATGAAATAATCTACGCGCTGCGCAGTTTCAAAATCATAGTGACGAAGAAAAAAATTAATAACAGCCGCATAGGCTCGAACCGGCCAATACTTTTGTAAGTCACTACCGGTTGCATACCCATATAGGTTTCTCGGCGGGTGGTGAATGTAGCAAATGTGAAGCGACCTTTTTAAGGCCTCGCCTTGTGGCCTTGTCTTCAAGGCGAGGCCTTGTGAAATTTGAGAAATTCGGCTTCCAGCATTCACTCCCCGACACATAAACCAACCGCTGGAGGAAATGACTACGTCATAAGGAGATAAATCGAAGCTTTCCCAAATGTTTGGCGCCAGGAATCGGAGCGGTGAAATAAACTTCTTAATGAATGGATTTCCCTGCGCCCAACTCGTCCGGATATCCCAATGCTTGAAACGCTGCGTGTGTCTTCCTAAAGATTTCCCGTCAACAAATGCAGTAAAAAGCGGTGCCTCCGGCCAGATATCGTGTAATGCCTCGATCACTCTCTCCGCTCCCCCATACTCACGCAGATAATCGTGGATCAGTGCGATTTTCATATATTACCATTGTGACTGGGTCATAAATCCTAAAATCAAGACTAATTCATTGACAAATTACTGCTTAAGCAGTAATTTGTCAATGCTATAAAATGAATTATGTCCCATCCATATTACCACTATACCAACGAGAGTTGCGGCTCCTCTTTTTTCTTTTCTTGCTTTGGAGTTTCAGTTTTATTCATCTTTTCCAATCGTTTGATAAGTGAGAAAAAATGGAGATTTTCCAGTGCTTTTCGCGCTTGGGGCCGATCAAGCGAACGAACTTTGGATTCCTCTATGGTAAGATGGATCGGTACATCCGTTCGGATCATTGCCAAATCTTTTGATAACACGGCATCTTCTGCGCCATGGGCAAGTTTTTCGATAACCGCCGGCGAAAACTCTTTCAACCGTACATCTTTTTTCTGAATTGCTTGATAGAGATTCTCTACTGATCCAAATGTTTCTAATAATTGATTTGCGGTTTTGGGCCCAATGCCGGAAACGCCGGGATAGTTGTCCGAGGCATCGCCGGCAAGAGCTTTATAATCAGGAATTTGTTTGGGGGCAACGCCCAGCCGCTCTTTTGCCTCTTTTTCTCCATATATTTTTGCCTCAGATAAACCCTTCACTGGCATATAGGTAAGTATATGATCACCTTCGACTAACTGCAGTAAGTCGCGATCCCCGGTGACGATAATCACTTGAATCGGAGATTGTTTTGCCAAAGATCCAATCACATCATCTGCCTCATACCCATCTACTTCATAGATGGGTATGCCAAAGGCACCAATGACATCATGAACTTTCGTTATCTGCGTACTTAACTCTTCGTCCATCTTCGGCCGTTTGGCCTGGTAACCCGCAAATAGTTGTTTACGAAAGGTGGGTTTCGGGCGATCAAAGGCAACGGCAATATGAGTTGGTTTAAGGTCAGAAAAAAGCTTAAAAAGCATCGAGGTAAATCCGTAGACGGCATTGACCATAGAGCCATCAGGCGCGGTCAGTGGCGGGAGCGCATGAAACGCCCGATGGAGGATTGCATTTCCGTCAATTAATACGAGCCGATTCATCAAAATTATCCAATTATCCAATCAACAAATTATCCAATTATCCAATATGTGATGATTTGATTATTGGATTATTTGAAAATTGGATTATTACTCCGCTTTGCGGGGTCTAGGACCACCCATCAACTGCTCAAATTCTTCGCCTTCTATGGTTTCTTTCTTCACAAGTTCTTCAGCGACTTGATCAAGTTTTACCCTGTATTTTTTCAGGATTGCCGCTGCCTGTTTATACCCTTCATCTAAGAATTTTTTGACTTCGCGGTCAATTGCTCCCTGCATCTCGGGCGAGATTGGGTTTTGCTCCATATAACTTTTCCCCCACTCGGTAATATCCATTTGTGGACCAAAATTCATAGGACCTAACTCGCTCATCCCAAATTCCATCACCATATACCGGGCAATACGGGTCGCTTGATCAATGTCGTTGGCAGCACCACTGGTCATTTCATGAAAAATAAGCTGTTCTGCCGCCCGGCCTCCCATCATGGTTGCGATTTGCTCGATAAGATGTGACCGCGTTTCATGCAGCCGGTCTTTTTCCGGCGGCGTTAAGGTATATCCCAAAGCCATACCGCGGGACACGATACTTATGCGATGTACCATGTCCATGTGCGGGCTATAGTACGTAACGACTGCATGACCAGCCTCGTGGTAGGCGGTCATTTTGCGATCAAGCTCACTCTGGAGCCGTTTTTTTTCAGGCCCCAATTTCACTTTCGTTGCCGCTTCTTCCAGATCCTTCATGTCAATTTCTTTTTTGCTGTCACGAGCCGCTAAGATCGCTGCCTCATTGAGCATATTCTCCAGATCCGCACCACTAAATCCAACCGTCCGGCGTGCTACTTTATCCCAATCAACCCCCGGTTTACCCTGAGCGGAGTCGAAGGGCTTGCCCTTGGCGTGAATTGCCAATATTGCTTTTCTTCCTTCCATATCGGGGAGATCCAAAACGACGCGACGGTCAAACCTGCCGGGTCGAAGAAGCGCGGGGTCAAGCAAATCTCCGCGGTTGGTCGCGGCAACGATCAGAACCGCGCTATTGGGTTCAAACCCGTCCATTTCAACGAGTATTTGATTGAGGGTTTGCTCACGCTCATCATGCCCGCCCATGATGCCGACACTGCGCATGCGGCCGATGGCGTCTATTTCGTCGATAAAGATAATCGACGGCGCGTTTTTCTTAGCTTGGGCAAAGAGGTCCCGCACGCGAGCCGCGCCCACGCCAACCAGCATTTCCATAAATTCTGATCCGGCAATGCTATAAAACGCGGTTTTTGCCTCCCCTGCCATGGCTTTGGCCAACAATGTCTTACCGGTTCCACTTGGGCCCACTAAGATAACTCCCTTGGGCGTGCGTGCCCCCAGCGCTTTGTATTTTGCAGGGTTTTTCAAAAAGTCCACGACCTCCTCAAGCTCCTTCTTCGCTTCATCCACCCCTGCCACGTCGGCAAAGTTGATTTTGGGCAAGTCTTTATTAAAAATCCGCGCGCGTGATTGGCCAAACGAAAAGATGTTATCCTGGGCGCCCCGTGCCTGGCGGAAAATAAAAAGGAAGAAAATAACCGTCAATACGAGAGGGAGTACGTTGGAAAGAAATCCCCACCACGCCTGGCCCAGGCTGGTATCTTTTACATCAATTTCCGTACTTTTGGGATCAACACCTGCATCACTCAGAAGTTTAATGAGTGACTCCTGGGATTCCTTATGCGAAACAAATTTCGTTCCGTCCTTATAGTGTACGGTCAGCTTCGTTTCTTCAACCTCAATTTTATTTACCTTTCCGGCTTTCACATCGGAAACGACGGTTGAGAGCGGCTTTTCCTGCAGAAGACTGGCGCTTCCGCCGACACTTCCCAGGAGAGACAGAAGCAAAAAAGCGACAAAGAGCCCGATGAAGATATTCTTGATGTTCAGGTTAAACTTCAGCTCGAACATCTTTCCGACCTTTTTGGCGCCGTTGCCGTTTTTTCTTGGTTTAATACTTTCTTTGGGCTTTTCCACCCTCAAAGTATACCATGAAATAGCTTTTAGGAGTAGCGAAAAAAAGAATAGTGGTTCGTGAGACCAATGGCGTCACGAACTTCCCTCATGGTGGCTGATGAAACTTCCCGAGCTTTTGCGGCGCCTTTCTCAAGGACATGTTTCACCTTTTCCGGGTGCGCTTTGAGGTCGCCGTAGCGTTCCCGCGCTGAACCAAAGGTTTTTATAAGTGACTCAAATAAATAATTTTTGACTTCAATATCCGAAACTTTCCCCTCTCGATACTGCTTTTTGAGTTCTGCAACTTTTTCCTTTTCGCCGAAAAAGTCTAAATACGTAAATACCATGTTTCCCTCAATGTGCCCGGGATCGTTTGCGTGGACTCGTGTCGGATCCGTGTAGGTCCCCATGACCTGTTTTTTAATAACTGTTTCGTCATCAAAGATGGAAATAATATTGCCTAATGATTTACTCATCTTCCGCTTGCCGTCCGTACCAACGATAACCGCAACCTCCTCTGGAATGTACGGTTCCGGAAGCTTGAATGTATTCGTCTTATACGTCCTATTAAACCTATCTCCTATGTCGCGCGTCATTTCTATATGCTGCTTCTGATCTTTCCCCACTGGTACGAGGTTTGGTTTATAAAGAAGAATGTCCGCCGCCATAAGCATGGGGTAATTGAATAACCCCACGTTGATGTCTTCCTCAATCTCGTCCCTTGCCCTGAGCGGAGTCGAAGGGTTTTGTAATTTGTCTTTATACGCATGTGCGCGCTTCAGAAGTCCTAATGGCGTCACGTTATTGAGGATCGTCTGAAGCTCGCTATGCATGGGCACATCCGACTGACGGAAAAAGGTGATATTTTGTAAATCACCGAGAAGTGCAAGCTCATTGAGGATCAACGCCTCAATGTTTCGTTGTAATTGTTCTTTGTTTTGGATGGTCGTTAACGCATGCAAATCCGCAACCATCAGAAAACACTCGTGCGCTTGTCCTGAGCTTGTCGAAGGATTCGCGAGCTCAATAAATTGACGGACCGCTCCCAAATAGTTACCAATATGCAGGCTTCCGTCCCCAGATGGCGTAATCCCAGACAATATACGTTTCATAGTTTCCTTATTATACCCGGTTTCTCCCGACTTCTCTAGAAAAAGCCGAGAGTTAAACCGGAAATAGTCACTCGGACTTGTATTGTTTCTCCTCGTGACATTCGTCACACTTCAAGAAACTTGCCGTTACCCGGATTGACGGTTCTAACCCTCCGCCGGGAAATACAGCCGATCGCTCAGTCGATACCAATGGCACAGATTGTATGTATCACCTCCTTTCTTTAGGCATCATCCTCCTCGTCTTAGCATTCGCCTTACCTACTATTCGTAGCGCGGCTTATGCTGCGACGTTAGGAGGATTGATGTGTTGCTAAGCTCGTGAATATGAATTCACTCGCAAAGCAACACATCAAAAAAGCCCTTGTAAATCCCCAAGATGTCTTGTTTCAATGTTTTAAAACATTGAAACAAAAACCTTTTAGAAATTTACAAGGGCTCCGCCAGCTGGCGGAACGGTGCCACCTTGCTTTTGGCAATCTCAATAAAAAATCCCCTCACGGGGACGTCAAAAGAGATTGTTCTCATTCATGACGTGCTCCGGATGATCCGACACACGTTGCAGACTTTTTACGGTTTCGCCTCCGTACCAGATTAAGGTCAGCGCTCTCCTTCCGTAGCCTTGGCGAAGGAGGATCCGAGGCTCCATCCACGCCTCATCATCGCTTGTATGTAACTATGGAAAGAATATCATGGGTATAAGAAAAAGTCAAATCAAACCCTAATCCTCACGTTCCTCACGTTTACTCTGTTTCTTGGATCTGGTGGGTGTAGGCGTGGGCGTAGCTGGCCGGATGGTCGCACTGGGGGTCGCCGTTGGAGTAAGGGCAAAAGTGGAAGATGACGTTGGAGTGTTGGTGAGTGAGGCAGAATGTGTGGCAAGCCTACGAATATCAGTCTCTATCCCCTTCACGTCATCTTTGACGGTACGGGCAAGTTGCGCGCTTTCTTTCGGGAACGTCATCCCCACCACAAAAAGCATCGCTGCTCCCAGCAGCCCATACTTCAAATTTCTACTCGACAGGACCGACTTTGACTGTGATCGCTGTTTCCATCTGCTTCCAATAACAGAAAAACTATGGACAAAACGACGGAAAACCTGCCGAAGCGGACTTGCCTCAAAAGCATCTTTCACTGCCTGATAGACCATAATTGGCTCCACGACACCTTTCACCGTCTTTACTCCTACTTTTACCGACAGCACCTCACTCTTATTCATGGACAAAAATACTGGCTCGGTAAAATAGACTTCCCCTGGCGGCGTCAGCGACAGCACTCGTGCAGCAATATTGACCGGATCGCCAAAAATATCTCCATCTTTCAGAATCATTTCTCCACTATTGACTGCGATACGAAGCTCAAATGGTCTTGTCTTTGCCGTACGATTATACGTACGAACGGCGTGTTGAATCTTAAGTCCACAGGAAACAGCATTCGTCGGTGAATCAAACGTCGCCTGCCAGAAGGTAGCTTATTTCTTTGTGCGAAAGCGAGGACGTCATACTCGTGTACCCTTTCATGTCAGTGAACAGGACGGTCAAGTTTTTCGTCTCCATGTTTTCCTATATTACCTTGGAAAAGCTTTTTATACAACATTTTTTTTTTATTTTTCGATCCAACAGTGCATCTTGCGCAATAAATCTGTACTCTTGGAAACACGGATACGCAATACTCCATGATATTCTTCCGGGTGATCGTATATTTTTCTCCAACGAACTTTTTGAAAAAACGGCTTTTGAAATTGACTCAAAGGAATACTTAATATTTCAGACCAATAAGATTCAATGTCCTTCACTTCATTTCTGTATTGTTCATTTATACCTAAACGTAACTTTAAACTATCTTTTTGGATACCACAGCAGTTTCCCAACCAACGAATGAAAAATTTGATCATTGCATCATCTGAATTAGAAAAACCCACTTGATTGTCCTTCTTAAATCCCTCTGCCCAATAGAGACTAACTCCAGCATAAAAAAGTTCCTTTGTGGTCAAATGACCAACTTCTTTTATCCCCTTTTTCAAAAGGTGTTGTGTTTTTTCTGCTCTCTCTTTTTGTTGCTTTTTAACATATGATAATCGTCTTCCATAGTATGGATCATGAGATCGACGCTCAAGTTCAACGATCTGTTCTGGAGTAAGAATAATATCTCGACACCAGAGGCTAACGGTACTTGAGGAAACATGAAGCTTAGCTGCGATAGTTTTGACTCCCAAACCATCTTGTCGAAATTTTCTTGCCTTTGCCCGTAATGCTGATTTTGCCATAGTGGTATTATTATTATACTAATCACGGTTCGTTTTTATGTCAAGTTTATTGACTGCATTAACAAAATAAGATATACTAACCTTGTCTTTATTAAGACCGCGGGGTAGTGTACAGCAGCACAGAAGGCTCAATATATGGGCTCATCCTGATGTAAATCGGGAATGAGAATTTGGCTATATCGGTGAAACCCTCCTTCATATAAAGCTATGGATGGGTAACACCGAGGGAAGATCCGCCAATCGGCGGAAACCCGTAGAGACTACACGCCAAACCTCCGATGAAAATCGGTGGAAGATATAGTCCGACACTCCGAGTAATCGGAGAAACAGGTGCATAATCTTCTAGACCGGGCGCGATTCCCGGCCCCGCAACAATCTTTCGCCAAGGCTTCAGCGGGCAGGCTTGTACACCCCGCAACCAACAACCTATAGTTTGACATAACTCCTCTTTTCTGCTATACTTTTTTTACGTAAACCATCAAAATGCGCTCTTTGCTGCACTTTTTTGTCGGTTTACTGATTCAATTCTTGTACTTTAACAAGTTGCGGAAAGCATCCTCCTGTGTTCGAGTGGGTAGCACTTTGGGTACATCAGTTTGTACTTGATGTGCTATCCATTCGGTTAGCCAGATGAAAATCTGAACAAGTCAATCATATCAGGAGGCATGAAATGTCTGACAAGAAGAGTACTCCGTACAAGTCACCCTACAGCGTCGAAGAAGTCGGCGACGGGATGACACCCACTGGCTACACCAGCCGTCAGCTTTACGGCATGGAAGAGTCAGCTCAACGCTCAGTCGGCGAAAGTCAGAAATGGCTTCTCGCGCGCAAGGTGAACACCTACGAGCGTGGTGCGGATCGGGATTCGCGGTCTGGGCTGGAAGCTCTCGGTTTCCAAGTTGTCAGCGAGGCGGACGACCTGTTCTACTAGGTTGTTCCTCCAGAAGGTTGGACAAAGGAAACCAACGGCTACTGGACGACAGTGAAGGACGTAGAGGGCAACGAGCAAATCTCGATGTTCTTCAAAGGCGCGATCTATGACCGCGATGCGTTCCTGAACTTCAAGTCGAAGTAGTCTCCAGCCAAGCTTTCCCGCAACCCGTACGTGCTACCCCCGACCTCAAGGTCATTCGACTGACACGTGTATCGTGTGCACAACAGTTGAGTGATTTTTTGGAAGGGGGTTTTATTTTATATGGATGCAAAGCTACTTCACCCGCCGGGTGTAGAT
>JACPFZ010000002.1 GCA_016182725.1 Candidatus Gottesmanbacteria bacterium | reverse complement strand
TGTATGTCGGCACGAATGACGCCTCGGCCAACACCGGAGGGGTATCTGTTATAGGCGTCAACACCGATACCCTCCATGACCTCTATGACGACACCAACAACACCACGAAAAAAGATGACTCGACAACCCAATTTGACGAGACAGATGTCGTCGCTCTTTCAATCCACGGCTCTGAACCACGCTACTTAGCCATTGCCGGCACCAATGACACCACCACGAAGATGTGGCTGGAAAGTTCTGACACCTCGCTTAAAAGCCACATGGCCAATAATATCGACCCGCACGGAGCATTCTTGAATCAAACAAACCTCAAGGTAGATGACACGCTCCTTCTGGGCGAGAGCGGCCAGGCTAATCTGACTGCTCTCGCCGATGATGTGAAGCTTACCGGCAACCTCCAAATCACTGGCAAAACGGTTTTTGGCGGCAATCTTCTGCCAAATTCTTATGCGACTGGATCCAGAGCGACTGTGAGAAACCTCTTTACGGGCTCAGCTACTTGGCTGGGCGGTCAATTTAACAGTATTGCTCTTGGGGCAGATGACTTGCCAAGAATCGTCCACTACGACAGCTTTCTGGGCGAACTGTACTATATGCGTTGCCTGAAAACCGACTGCAGCAGCTACACGGTCCAGCTTCTCGATGACGGAGATCCGAATATTGAGAATGACGCCGTCGGCGACTTTACAAAAATCGTCATCGGCCCCAACAATCTCCCCTATATCTCCTATCATAATGTCACCCGTACCGGAATCACGTATATCCGCTGTCTAGATCAAGACTGCGCAAATCGGGTGAAACGAAATATCGACGAGGAGAGTACTGTAACAAATACCGCGCTGGCCGTTACCTCCCGCGGCACGCCGGTCTTTGCCTACCAACAAACCACAAACAATCGAGTTAACGTCACAACCTGCAGCGACATGGATTGCAACCAAGTAACGGTCAGGCAAATCGGCGAAGGCAGCGCTAATGTTCTAGGCTCCTTTATAGAGATCGCCTTAGACAGCAATGATAATCCGATTATGGCTTACCGAGAAGATACTGCCCTAGATCTCTGGGTCACTGCCTGCAGCACACCAGATTGCAGTCTCTATACCACCACCCAAGATGTCGTAGCAACCAATTCTGTCGGCCACGATATCTCAATAGCCATCGGCACTGATAACTTTCCGCGAATAGTCTACCACGATATCACCGCTACTGATAAATATGTCTTTTTAAAGTGCAACAATGCTCAATGTTCTTCTCCAACGAGTTTGACGATTGATTCCGGAGTAAGCACGACAGCCGGTACGACAGGTCCGCGTACCACTATTGTCATGGACTCAAGCGATTTCTCCTACGTGGCTTACTATGACTCCACCAACGGCGGCGGCAGGCTCAAATTTGCCCAAATAAATAACACTCCCGCCATTGCCTCTGGTCCAACCATCGTTGATGACCCAACAGATAACGTCGGTGATGCACCTTGGATTGACCTCGCCAGTAGCGGCTTTCCGGTCATCGCCCACCGCAACGTCACCAAAACCGGTGTACGGCTGACCAACTGCGGCAATGCCACCTGCACCAGCGGCAACACTTCCCAGGATATCTATTCCAACTTTTCTCTCGACACAACAACGCTGGACGTCACGCCCGTAGATATGGCGATCGGAAATGACAACTTTTCTCGTCTTGTGATTGCCGACGCGACCAATGGTTTTCTTCTCTACGTTCGGTGTCTTGACCTTGCGTGTAGCGGAATAGTGGTAACAACGGTGGACTCGACAGCCGATGTCGGCGACGATCCAAGAATTGCCATTGGTCAAGATGGTTTTGCCAGAATTGCTTACCGGGACACCACAAACACCAACCTAAAATATGCTCGCTGTACGAACGACAATTGTACCAGTTCAAATATCACCTCTTTTACCGACCTTTCCTCGGCCGCTTTCGCCGAGACGAGCACCGGTACGGGCAACTCAATCGTTATCGGCAAAGATGGTTTGGCGAGAATTGCGACGCTGGGAGCGGCTACATTTAGCACCGTCTTCGTCCGCTGTCTTAACGATGACTGCACCAGCTTTCATACCAATCCGATGATGGATACCGGCTGCAACGTCTTATATAGACATACCACCATGGTCCTTGACCCGAATGATTTTGGCACGGCATTCATGACCTGTGCCGTTACGGGTACCCCCAATACTTATTATCTTCAATATACCCACTGTTCCGATTCAGACTGTGCTGCGACGGATACAGCCGCCGCGGGCACAACCGTGGCGTCCAACACAGCGAGTGGAGCGTATGGCTTCTACGGCATGAAAGCGGTCTGGAGCCCTCTTATGAACACGCCAACACTAACCTATAGTTATTCTTCTGACGTTACAGGATTCCTCACCTGTACAGACTATAAGACGTGCACAAACTTCACATCGCAGACTATTGGGGGAACAACTGCGAGTGTCTATGGCCATTCCATCGATCCTAATACAAACTTACCGGTGGTGTTTCTTCGCAATGGAGCTACAGAACAGCCCATGGTCCTGCGCTGTTCTGATCCGTACTGTAGAGTTCAATCGACCAACGCCACCTACCCCAGTTACCCTGTATACAATGGTGCTCATGAGGGCAGCGCCACTATCCGCCAAGTTGACGGGCAGAGCCAATATGTCATGGCAATAGTAACGGAAAGCACAGCAGGGAGCGCCGGACTCATGTATCACGTAGATACAGCCACGATTGACATCGGCAATTATGATAACCCGTTTGGTGCCCTATTCGTAAGCAAGCTCATAACCAGAAACACCACCGTTGCCGGCTTCGACTTGGCCGAGGATTATCAGGCTTCTGAGCCACTTTCTGCCGGCGATGTCGTTGCTTTTGACCTTGAGGCTTCAAAAACAGTCAGAAAAACAAATACGCCAGGCGACCCGCGTCTTGCCGGTGTCGTATCCACTCAACCAGGACTACTCCTGCAGGATCCGCAAAACAAAAATGGCATGTATCCCATTGCCCTTGCAGGACGGGTGCCGGTGAAGATTGCTTCGACAAGCGCCGCAATAACTATCGGTGATCCGCTCACGTCCTCCTCCCAAGCCGGCAAAGCACAGAAGCAGACGCGAGCTGGACAAAGCATAGGGAAAGCGTTGGAAAACTGGAGTTGTAATTCCGAGGTGTCTACGTGCAAAGATACCATCGAAGTGTTCGTCAATCTCGGGTATGCAGATCCGGACCTGGTCCTGACGGATGCCGGCAACATCCAGATCACATTAGCTTCGCAAGGGGAGGCCTTGCAGAGTGCGTCAGACAGTGGCATGCTTGCCTCTCCGTCTGCCTCGCTTGCGTATCAGGTTACCAATGCTGCCGGTGACGTAGTCAAACGGGTTGGTGTGTTCTCCGAGGGTGTGATCGGCAATCTCAAAGCCGGCCAGGCACAACTGGACACCCTATCGCCTCTGGCTTCCGATAGCGCCGGAATAGCGGTCAAACTCGATGACCGACAAACATTTGGGATATATAATAAGGAAGGCACGCCTGCTGCGGTGTTTGACACGCAAGGCAACGCAACGTTAGCCGGAACTCTGCGCGCCGCAAAGATCCACCTGGAAGGTGACAGTAATTTCCAACACCTTCCAGGTGAGGCGGCGCTTGAGGTCACCGGTGACGCTTCTATCTCCGGTACTTTATTTGCCGACCGGATTGTCACCCGCTTTGGCGATATCGGTGAACTCAAAGCCACAACCGTTTCTGCTACCTACATCACGAATGTCACCAATATCTTTACCAGCGCCAATTCCTCCACCGAGGTCTCCCTTGGCGCTGAACCCGATTCGACGAGCTCTGCCCTCCTTGCCCTTGGCATGCAGACAGATACGAACAATCCAACGCTTACTATTTCAAAACCGATCACGCTCACGTCCAACTTCAATGTCCTGGGCGATACGACATTAGGGAGAACGACCATTGCCGGAAGCTTACTGGTAGACGGTTCGATACGACTCACCGCAAGTGCAATCGATACCATCAGTGATACGCTGTATATCCAAAAGAGCAAGTTCGCCGATGTAGACATTATGAACGGCGCATTGGTGGTCAACACCGCAGGCAATGTGTTCATAAACGGCGATCTTACTGTCACCGGCACACTTGCAACGAATGTCATTAGCCCGATTGGGACAAGCGACTTGACGATTGATCTTTCCGGTGCCAATTCCTCCACCTCGGGGAATCTCTCCCACCTGGAAGGTGAAAGCAATTTCTCACACCTTCCAGGTGAAAATGGCTTCGGGAAATTCATTATCCGCGGCCCCAATAATCTGATCGCCGCTTCTGTCGATGCCACGGGTAATGCCACCTTTAGCGGAGCACTAACAACCAGTAAGCTCGTGATTGCAGACAGTGCCGTTAGTTCGGCCACCCAATCAGCAACAGCCACGAGTAACGCCATCATCGGCACAGCGACCCTCCCCGCCGGAAGCCTGACCATAGATATAACTACAACCAAAGTAACAAAAAGTAGCTTTATCTACATAACGCCAAATGTAAAGTCAAAAACCGACGGCACCGGCCTGCCCGCCGAAGCCTCGGCGAAGGCGGGATTTACCGTCGCCGTTGACCAACCGGTAACCAATGACGTACTATTTAACTGGTGGGTGGTAAATTAAATTTAATTGCGAAGTCCCGAACTACCGCTCTTGCGAGGCACGGCTGTAAGCCCTGCGAGCAAGTAAGGTTAGTTTGGGGGTGGGTGGTTAACTAATCCGACAAATGACAAATACTACAAATCCGACAAATAGCCAACAAAAAACCGCCTCTTTCGAAGCGGCTTTGGGGGGTTACCCCAGTAGGGAAAACCTATCCACCAGCTTTGGCGGTTCCACTTGCGCGGAATCGGACCTGTCAAGCATTGCAAGCTTAGCAAATTCCCAAAACATTGTCAAGGGGTGTGGACCCGAGGGGAATCGAACCCCCGGAACCGGACTTGACAGGTCCTTTCCGCACCAAGCCGGGCCCACACCATATTCATCATATCGAACGAATAAGAACCCTGCAACCAATTGGCTCCTTCTCGGGATAGCGGGTTTCGCCCTCCTTGTCCTCATTCCTCCGGCCATAATTCTTGGAGGCAAAGCCTTTGCCCCACCACCTCCTACCATTTCTCCTTTAGCCGAGGCATCGACTCCGCCAAGCGGACCCACTCCCCAACCGGCAGCAGCTAAAATCTACGCGCCATCTGATTACCTCTATTTGAGCCAACGCTACTTTGCCGATGCGTACACCATTTCTCAAAAACGCCAGCAGACCGAGGAAGACAAAAAAGAAATTCTCGCAAATCTCCAAAAAGCCATCAATACTATTTCGGAAGGTATCAGTCTATATCCTAATACTGCAGAACTATGGACCCAACGCGCGAATTTCTACCTCGCCATCCAAAGCATTGCGCCACAGGCCAAAGAAGCAGCGCTTCATGATATCGAAAAGGCACAAAGTATATCGCAACATTCCCCATCTGCTCCTTCTTCTCCTTCTCAACCCTCTGGTCTGGAACTGGTCAAAGAAGAGCAGGTCAATAGCCGCGACGTGATCGTAGCTGCACCAGACGAGGCCACGTCGCCGTACGAGGATACGAAAGAAACATCTGCAATTACCGGCACGGCCACCATTCCCGCCGGGCAAACCACGCTCACCGTAGAAAATATGTATGTGACGGATGAATCGCCGGTTTACGTTGTCCCAAAAACCCAAATACCCGCTGTCCTAACAGTCGTCAAAAAAATAAGCGGTTCCGGTTTTATAGTAGCCCTTGACAACGCCCAAACTATTGATATATCGTTTCAATACTGGGTCACAAAGTAATATGAAACTCGTACTCACATCCATTCATACTCTTCGTCACTGGATCGTCCTTATCGTGGTGTTTCTTTTTCCTTTGCTCTTTTTGCCGGTGACCCCTGACTTTTACCAAACGAGCAAGCTCTACTTGTTATTTGGCTCAACGCTTATGCTCCTTGCTCTCTTTGTGATTGAATCCCTCATAGAAGGCAAAATCACCCTTTCCCTCACAAATACGAGCAAAGGGCTTTTGGTGTTCGCAGTCGCCATTCTGGTGTCCACCATTATCGGTACGCCGAATATCATTGAGGCATTCCTCGCGCCAGTAGGCACCTTGCTTTTTGTGAGCGTCTTTTTATTCGTCCTGTTTGCCCGCATGGCGGATCGAGACGAAACCCGTATCAAAGGAGCGCTTTTACTCTCAATCGTCCTTTTATCAATTGTTACCATCTATCACGGACTCAACATAACCAGCACACTTGTTACCAAACTGCCATTCCTTGCTAGTCCCACCTGGAACCCGGCCGGCAGTACACAGATTGCACTGGTTTTGTTTCTCGCTGCCATTCCCTTATTATTGCAAAGCTTGCTGTCCGCAAAAGCCAAACGGGGCCAGGAACGCCTCACCACGTTGACGTTGTCTCTGTTAGGGCTGGTGGTCGTAGGTGCGGGAGTTGTCTTTGCCGCCTATGGTCATCTCATCAAAAATCCCACCATCACCCTTTCTGTCCCGACGAGCATACAGGTGCTTACTGCTAGTTGGAAGCAAACAAAAGCTATGTTATTTGGCACAGGCCTGGCTTCTTATTTGTCTGCGTTTGCAGCCGGTAAGCCAACGAGCATCAATCTGACAGCCGCATGGAATACCTACTTTACGCAGGCGACCGGCGTATTTACGCATATCGGCACGACCAACGGCCTTTTAGGATTAGTGACCCTTCTGCTTGCCTGGGTCATGCCGGTGCTCGTTTTTGCAAAAAAGGGCGTTGCAGTGGCACAAAAAAACTGGGGACTTCTTGCAAGCTACGCTCTCTTAACCGTCTTCATGATTGTGATGCCGCCGGCACTTCCGTTTATCCTCTTCTGGATGACCCTGCTGTTGCTTTTGGAAAAAGATCAACACGGAACGGTTGTGGAGTATCCGATCGCGGCCCACACAGGAAAAACTGCCTTTGCCATCCTATCCGTAGCACTGCTTGTTGTACTCGTCTATTTATTTGGACGGTCCTACACCGCGTATATAAGTATGTATCAGTCCCTGGTTGCCGTTGATAAGCGTGACGGCACGGCAGCCTACCAATGGGCAGTCACATCGCTTGCGCAAAATCCCTACCTGGCCAGCAGCCATCTCTACTTCAGTCAAATAAATCTGGAGATTGCTAAAAGCCTGGCGACCAAAGAAAAGGTAACAGAAGAAGACCGAAATACCATTACCTCACTTATTGCGCAAAGCATTCGTGAAGCAAAAAGTGCCATCGCAAGCCACCCGACCAGTCCGTTAGCCTGGGTCAATTTAGCACGGATCTATGAAACCCTCATCCCCATTGCGCAGTCTGCAGATCAATGGGCCGTTGCCTCCTACCAGCAGGCGGCAATCTACGACCCGACCAATCCGCTCATTCGGTTTGCACTTGGCGCCGTATCTGTGACACGCAAAGATTATGATGGCGCACTCAATTACTTTGCTCAGGCCGCGTCTCTCAAGCCTGATTTTGCCAATGCATACTACAACCTGGCATATGTATTTAAGTTGAAAGGCGACGTTGCCAATGAAACAGCCATGCTCCAGAAAGCGCTCACGTTCGTCCAAAAGGATTCGACGGACTACACAAAGGTGAAAAACGAACTTGAGGAGCTTGACCGCCAGAAAGCCGCCTCTGCTGCAGCAGAACCCAATAAAGCCAATCCACCGCAACCATCGCTGTCCACCCCGCCTTCCGGCAACCCCATCATCGTCCCTCCGCTCCCACTCCCGACGGAAACAAAATAATTCTCCTCTGTCATTCCAGCGAAAGCTGGAATCCATCTTGGTTAAACACTGGATTCCAGGTCACACATTCGAAGCTCAGTGCAGGCGCCTGGAATGACAGGATCGAATTTGATAATTGTTTCATTGAAAATTCTATTGAAAGGGGCAGTCTACGGGGCAGGTCTCCCAGTTCTCAACCGGGGCCTGACAGCTGGCATCGCCGCAGGAAGTGCCGGCTGGTCGGGTGCATTGGACGTTCGTATTCGTGCGCTGATCCGGCCCAGTGCAGGTACTTGCTGGTATGCCTTCCAAGTCACACCATGGATCCGGAAGTTGCACGGTTTTAAATTGCGTAGAATTTGTGCTGAACTTGTTCGTATACAGACAGCGAACACCCGACCCATCGCACCAACCAATAGGACTATTACCGCTTGCGGTCGTGAAACGCGCACGACAGGCACCCGGGCCGGGCGTGGGGGTAGGCGTGGGCGTCGGGCAGTTGATCACTGTTGCCGATGCTTGCTGGGTACACCCCCCACCCGATTGACCAGGCGTCGTAACGGTAAGCCGGTACGTACCGCTTATCGTGGCAGTAACTGCCTGGCCGTTCGTAAATGTTTTTGAAAACTTATTGGGACCGGTCACCAGTAATCTGGTATCGTTTGCAAACTGGCCGGTTTCATTGTGGAATGACCCGACATTGAAATTCACGAAACTTGCACTCCCGCAGTTTACCGTCATGGTTGGCTTCCAGGGATCCGTAATATCTTTCTGCACCCGCGCCTGCGTACTGCCATAACGACAGGCACTCGGAACTCCGCCGCCGACCGAAGGAGGTGCTCCACCCCCACCGCCAGGCGCCGGAGGCGCTCCTGGCGGAGCAATCGGCTGAACAATGGGTATTCGCGTTATTTCCGTCTCAATAGGGAGGCAAAAACCGGTACGGCTCAAGGGCCAGAATTTACAAAGAGTATCCCGTGTCTTCTGTTTGATCACTTCCACAAGAGTTGAAGGGGTTACTCCAGCCGTTGCTACCTGTGATGAGGGAGAAACACACCGCGTCCCTTCGATGACTTGGCCTTGAGGACAACAATAGCCATTCTGTCCACTGTCCCGATGCCGACAGAGATTGCCCCCAGTCAAGAAATTAACAGAACAATCGAGGCCAATGCCGCAAACTGGCAAAGGAGCTTCTCCCCCACCGCCTTGAGCCACCGTTGATGGAGCTTCTGGACCAGGTGCCACTAATGCCACTTCCTCTGGTGATTTGCAGCCAAGGCTGTCCACGCATGTTTTTCCAGTTGGGCATGGACCGGTTTTGCCCACGCCGTTTTCATTTTCTGCACATATGTATACCGCCTTCCGGTCTGAACTACAACCAATTTGCCCTATATCCACCCGAAATCCTCCTTCAAACTGACAGTATGTTGCTCCTGCTTGGCCCAATGGAGCAACCGCGACCGCAGGTCTCACACCACAATACGTCCTCCGTGTTGCTTCATCTTTGTACGATTGTGGAGCTCCGTTTGGTGCTCTGCTCGTACAGCGTTTACAGCTATCCCAAATCCTTCCCCACGGACCGCACCATGATCCATCGGGAAGATTCCGCGGTGCGAAAGGATAATATTCAGCTACGTACCGGCACTGACCCTTCTGTGCAGTGTTATCACAGCAAAACAACGTCGTCCCCGGTATTTGTTGACCATGAGGCGCGTCACACCGTTTTCCTTCTTGCGCCTCTGATGCTTGTTGAATCCCTGCTTGCTGGCATGCTCGCGTGGTCTCACACGTTTGTGTAGTCGCACAGAAGGAAAAGCCAAGATTACACTGATAATAGACTCCCGCTTTCTCTGTTGTTGACAGCGTACACTGATTCGCGTTCCTTCTGTTGCTCAGTTGACTTTCTGTATACAAAACGTTCCCACACTCTGACAATCCGCCTTGACCAGCGGCTTTATCTGGAAGTGCAATGGCTGGGGGCACTGGCGGAAACTCCTTCTCACAACTCTTTCGATCAACGTATCCAGTGAGGGGATTTTGTGATGACGCAGTTTCTGCGTGACACCCGTTGCGGTCGCGGTTTGCAACCCAAACAGTGCCCGAGGTAACGTTGTTACGTAGCCCAGAAGCCGTTGGGCCGCCGCCTTGAGCAACCGTCGGAGTTGAACAACAGATTCCAGTAAAACAATCTGACCATCCACCTTGCGGTGGGCTGATAACGTGTTGTTCAGCTGTGGGACAACTTTCACGAAGATAACATACCCCGCCCTTCGCGCTACATCTTTGTTGCGCAATTACAGATTCTAATGCATTCGTACACGAACGTTCATCTGGATAGGTGGCATTTTGCGGATCTGAAGCGGTCGCAACACGGCATGTCTGTTGCGGAGGAGAAACATTTCTATTTATGCTTATAATCCACCGCTGTATTGGTGGTTCCTGAGGGGCTTTATACCTTTTATATGCAAGTTCACAACTTTCCTTACTTATATATCCGGTAACCGACGTCGTTCCCGTTTGTTTAACTTCAACACACACATTAAAGCCCGCAGGAACATCCCATACACTGCCGGAATAAACCGTAACGGTTGCCAATCCGGCGGCATGCCGTGCGTCATCAAGCTTTTTTTGACACACATCATAGGTATCCCCATATTTTCCTCTAATGCAACTAGTCTGATCAGTTACCGGCGTTGAGGAAAAAATATATGTGCGCAGGAACCGATTGCAATCTTCAGTTCTATCGCGTTGCTGACTGCGTTCATAACAATCATCGTATAGTTTAGCTTCGTAATCTGCCCCAGTCTTTTTTTTACAATCATCCAAAGATACACCATTTTTATCTTCCACGCATTGCTTCGTAGTACTATCGTATCGGAACTTTAGCTCTTGGGTCGTGGGTGCAGGAGCCGGACGATTGTAGCATTGTTGTGATCCCCTTAGACATAAAAAATCACCCCCGCACGCACGTATTATACACGCAGCAGTCTTCGCTGCATCTGCCGTAGCCTTTGCGGCTGCGATAATCGGTGCGGTTGCTTTTGCGGCTGGCTTCGGCGCGGGTGACTGTTTTGCCTGTGCACAGGCATCTCCACCGTTTTGCCATGTCTTGCCGGTGTATACCTGGGATACGTTATTGACACATCGCTTATCACCCGCCTTCGCTGGTGGTTGAACTGGCTCTTGCGGTTGGGCAGCAGGTTTACCGAAATCCGGATGTGTAACTGGAGCTGGCTTTGGTTGACCAAGGAGTGTCTTCACAACCGGCGGCACTGCCGGAGCTGGCTTTGGTGTAGTCTGTTTTTTTGGTCTCCCTCCTTCTGTGTCTTTCGGAATATACGCCTGGCTTCGAATCTCCTGTTGCTCCGTTTGCACCCGATTGGCAATCACGAGCGTGGTCACCGCAAAGGCAGCAAGGAGTACCAAGGGTAAAACCTGAATAAGGCCCTTTTTCATGCTATTATTTACCTATTATTTACTATGAAATGTATTTTCTCCTTTGTCAAGAACAACATCCCCCTTGACAAATGAAAAAGGACGAGTCTACACTGGTTTTAGAGGAGATAGATAGTATGAAGAAAAAAACTGCTCATCATAGACATATTCGCCGGCAACAACGACCTAAATCCATCACTCGCTACCTCGTCATCGTCCGCAGTTGGATGTTTTTGGTCATGTTTGCCCTCATGCTGGGTGCAGGCGTCATACTGGGCAACGTTATTAACGAGAAATTAAACGAAAGGGCTACCAGACAGAGATCGGAAAATAAGTCTTATGAGACTCATACGTCTCATACGTCTTATATGATAAAGAAAAAAGGAAAACACTGGCTTCTTCTTTCCCGAACCACTGGCCGCGTCCTTGGTACCCACCCCACCAAAAAAGCAGCCGAGCGTCAGGAACGGGCTATTCAAATCTCCAAAGCACGAGCCGCCGGCCACTTCATAAAGCCCCTATAAGACTTATACGTCTCATGAGTCTTATATGGTGTTTACACAGAAATCCCGATTTTATCGGGATGTTCTGTGGACCCGAGGGGAATCGAACCCCTTTCTGCTCCATGCCATGGAGCCGTTCTACCAGTATACTACGGGCCCTGAAAAGTTTCAAAAAACTTTTTAGGGTAAACCCCTTCTATACTCTTGTCTTTTTCGAAAAAGATTTTCCCGAAAGCCACCTTCTTTAATAAATTTTTGCTCCTGCGCTCTTAATAACTGATCTAAAAGATATCCTTCTGTAAAACACAATGTCACCATAAGATTTGCAAAAGATTCCGGATCTCTCCTATAAGACTCATAAGTCTCATGAGTCTTATAGGATCTTATCTTTAAAACCCGCGGATCATCTTTGGACCATAAAGCCAAGCTCCTCTGCCGCAAAAAATCTTTGTAATCTTCCAAAAGCTCTCCGAAACTCGCCCGTGCCACACCGGTAAGCTTTATATTCCCTTCCATACTTTTTTCCAATGAGCCCTCGACAATGTTTTGTTTTCCGCTGCGAGCTGCCTGAACCATCTGCTCAACCGTACGCCGGTATTTGGACTCTCCTAGAAACTTTTCGCAAAAGGTAACCGTGAGATCAGCGATCGTGACCGCTTTTTGATACACCAAAAGACTCTCAAAACCACCTTTGGTCATATGGGTCTTATGAGACTCATGAGACTTATGCGGGTGGACCTAGCCAGAATCGAACTGGCGACTCTATCATGCGAAGATAGCGGTATACCATTTACCCATAGGCCCTGTAAAATTTGAGAAAATTTTACAGGGTAAACCCTTTCTAAATCCAGGATAAACCCCTACCCATTTTACCATATAAGACCTATGAGTCTCATGAGTCATATAGGTTTTTACTTCAAAAACGGCAAAGGATTTACTATGACGCCGTTTCTGCGTACCTCAAAGTGAAGATGCATACCCGTAGACCTTCCGGTTACCCCCATGCGGCCGATCACCTGTCCACGGGACACGCGATCTCCGGGCTTGACATATATTTCACTCAAGTGTGCATATAACGTCGCAAACCCTCCGCCGTGATCTACCAAAATATGGTGCCCGTACCCCCACCGCAGGTACTCCACCAATGAAATGACGCCAGCCTCTGCCGCAGCAATGCCCGGAGCTGCTGGGTTGGCAATGTCGACGGCCATGTGGTACCAGACGGGATACTGGGTAATGATACCACCCACCGGCCACTGGAACTGCCCCGTACCGCCGACAAATACCGGGGCCTGCGGCACGACAATGGGTGCGGCTTGCGGCTGGACGCCATCCGGAACAATAAGCATCTGCCCGGCGACGAGAGCAAACGTATCCAGATCAGTAAAATCATTAAACGGAAAGTTGACGATTTTTTGTGCCTCCGTCCGATACTTTTTCGCAATGGTGTAAACCGTTTCTCCTTCGCGGACTTTGTGTACTATACCCGTCACCGGTGGAATTTTCAATTCCTGACCAACGCTCAAACTATCACCTTTTAGATCACTCGCCCACGTAATAGAATCTATTGATACATCAAACTTCTGACTAATACTTGCGAGGGTATCGCCCGCGGCAACGAGATAAGTAAGCACTTGATCGCGCGGTTTTGCGGAAACTTGCGTCTGTACGCCGTATTCAGCAAGATCCAGCGAGGTAAGTACCGCAGACGCAGGGGTAAATTCGCTCAAGCGGGAAGGGATGGCCCCTGGGTAAGAACGCGCCAGGATGGGAGCAGAAAGAAATCCAGTAACGAGAAGCATGCCGAGCGAAAAAAGGAGAAACGGCCGCTGGTAGCCGCCGCGACGCGCCATCAAGAGATCAACGATAACTGTCTTGTACTGCTCAAAATGAGAAGCCGCGATCTCAAGCTTGCGCTCACCATAGAAAAACCACCCGCGCCGCCAGTCCGAAAGATCCTGGAAAAACATATAGGACATATGAGTCGTATAAGACCTATAAATTTTAGCCTTTGGCCAATGAATCGAGGAATTCAGCGTTGGTTTTTGTTTTCCCGAGCCGGTCAATGAGCATCATCGTGCGTTCTTCATCGGAAAGCATGGAGAGCATATGCCGTAAGGTAGTCACCTTTTTCATCGCTTCCTCACCCAGGAGAAGTTCATCATGTCGTGTGCCGGATTTAGCAACATCAATGGCCGGAAATACCCGGCGTTCCTGCAAGACACGGGAAAGGGTGAGCTCCATATTGCCGGTACCTTTGAACTCTTCGTAAATAAGGTCATCCATGCGGCTGCCGGTATCAATAAGCGTGGTGCCGATGACGGTAAGAGACCCGCCGGAAGTGACACGATGAGAGGTTGGATGTTGGATGTTGGATGTTGGATGTTGAAGTTGGATATTTGATGTTTGATTTTCTAACTTCTCATTTCTAACATCTTTATCTAACATCAAACTTCCACTTGCCAACTTCTCAACCCCTTCCACGCACCGCGCCGCTCCTAAAAACCGCTTGGCCGGATAGAGCGCTGCCGGGTCAAATCCGCCAGAAAGCGTCCGTCCTGATGGGTTGACGACTAAGTTGTACGCACGAGCCAATCGAGTAATGGAATCTAAAAGGATAACCACATCCCGGCCCATTTCAACCAACCGCTTCGCACGGTCCAAGGCCACTTCTGCAATCCGCGTCTGCTCTTGCGGCGACTCATCAAAGTTACTGGAGAGTACTTCTCCTTTGACAGATCGGGAAATATCTGTGACTTCTTCCGGCCGCTCACCAATCAAGGCTGCCATCAGATGTACCTGCGGATAATTGGCAGCAATACCAGCGGCAAGCTCTTTCAAAATCGTGGTTTTCCCCGCTTTGGGAGGAGATACAATAAGACCTCGCTGACCAAAGCCTATGGGGGCCACAAGATCAATCATTCTTGTAGATAGAGGCAACGTCCCAGTCTCAAGTTTCAACTGCTTGTTGGGATAGACCGGCGTTAAATCCTCAAACCTCGGCCGTTTCTGCATCTCCTCGGCAGGGAGATCATTGACCTTTTGTACTTTCAACAGTCCCCAGTATCGTTCGTTATCCTTGGGTTGCCGTGCCTGCCCTTCCACCACGTCGCCGTTTCGAAGTAAGAATCTGCGGATTTGCGAAAGTGAAATATACACATCCCCATCCGACGGAGTGAACTTAGGGCGAAGGAAGCCGTGGCCTTCCGGCATGATGTCAAGCATCCCGCGCACCGTCTCCGTGGGCACGTCAATATCCTGCGTAAATCCATTCCCGTTATTGGAATAGTCCCGACCTTTATATCCTCCACTGAAACGTTCAAAGCGTTGTTCGAATCTCCCGGCAGGTCTGGGTCCGCCAGAACGATGGAAGCCAGGAGAAAACCGTGGTTTATCCTGAGCACCGCCGAAGCCTGGCGAATGGCGGACGAAGGAACGTGGTTCGAAGTGCGGTCTGGGAGCACCTTGCGATCCCGATCCCGCAGAAGCGGGACGAGGGGCTTGTCCCGAGGATTCCCGAGGGGCTTGTCCCGAGTCTTTATCCTGAGCGGAGTCGAAGGATTCCCGAGGGGCTTCTGCCTTTTTTTCTTCTGGCTTGCCCACAGGCGCACCCACCAAATCCTCCACGCTCAAGGGCGACTGAGTCGGGATAGACGGCTGGTCTTTTGGTTGTACGGTTTTACGTGAGGCTCGAAAAGCCATAGAAATAGAGGAATGAAAAATCTCAGTTTACTTCAATACTATGTTTTGGGAATCACAAACTTTTTCTGTCTTGAGGAGAACAATCGTACTGACTATTAAAGCATGAATCGTTTCCCTTGTCAATAGCCGAGGTTTATGGCGAAATGGAATCTCTGACGCGATATATTGCTGTCTGATTCTGATGAAAAACGCGTTCCCCAAGACTGGTAAATTTCGCTTCCGCAAGCTGGGGATACTTACTGCGCTCAAGCGTTCCTATAATAATGTAAGTGACGTGATATTTTTTGAGTAGTGTTTGAGTTTGCCCAAGGTCGGGAGATTCATAGATGAGCCGCACGTCTTCCCGTCGGGGGCTCACCGCGTCATAACTGCCTCGCCACAGCCACTCATGCACCGCCCAGCCGATCACGGTAGGAATACCGGTGAATGTGCTGAAGCGGGCGTAATCGGTGTAGCTATCACCTGCCGCTTCGACAAGCATTCCTTGTTGTCTGTTGACTGTTGTCTGTTGACTGTTTAGCCATATAATTGCCGCGTAATCATCAGGGTAAGATTTCGCAAGCCACGTGAGCCCGTAGAGCCCTTGGTACGTTTTTAAGCTGTTGAAGTACGACCGCACGCTGAAGATCGGGTATATGGAAACAAGAAAAAGCATCGGGAGCAGGAAAACAAAGAAAACTTTTTTCTTTACAGTAGCGATTGTGTAGGCCGAAACGATAGAAAACAGAATGAATGCCTGGTATCCAAGTTTAAACATCGTATTACTGCGAAAATGCATAGGATATATGTCTTTGAAGTAGAAAAACTCGGGAAAGACAATAAGACCAAGGGAAAAGATAAAAAATATTCTCCCTAATCTCCCCAACTTCCCCAATCCCCCCAACCCGCAGTACAAAAAGAACCCCCAAAGGATAAGAAGCATCCACAGCGGTGACCGCTGGCATTTCTCTACCCCTTCAAGCAAGAACGGGCCTATCTTGGTACCTGCCAAAAACGCCGGCGGACAGTTCACGCCAATACCGGACACGAAGGATTTGAAGTGCAAAAGAAACGGAAGACTGGTAAGTGTTGCTACCGCGATTGGTAGCAACACCATATAAGACTTATATGTCTCATGAGTCTTATATGTCCTATACGCTAAGATAAAAAGTCCTAAATATATCGGTCCATCCAGCGCGTTTGTCATAAGAAGAACACCAACAAGGAATCCGTAAAAAATGAGTTTCCCTCTCCCCCATCTTTCCCCTATTTCCCCTCTTAACCCTATGAGCAGTCCAATCGCTAAAAGGACAAACGGCAAACTCAACACATGGCCATGGACGTCAGACACCACAAAAGAGTAACTGGGAAATTCATGGATGGTATAGGGAATAAACCGCGTCGCATTCGCATACCAATAATTGGTAAGTCCTGTCAGACTCCATCCCAACTGCCAAAACGGCTGCACATTATCCCCTGTGTATCCGCGGGTAAACGCATAGATGGTCTGAAGGTTTCCGGCAAGCGTTACCAAGAATGCCGTCAGCATCCCTAAGAAAATTCTCCCTCTTTTCCTTATTTCCCCTCTTGCCCCTATCTCGACCCCTATCGAAAAACTCATGGTCATGGTGAACGCAAAAATGGTTGCGAGCATGAGGTTAAAGGTATAGCTAAGATCGATTCTGGAAAGTTTCGTCAAAACTGCCAAAACGATGTGGCCGAAGTAGTAGTAGTTGATGGTGCCACCGGCATACCACATGTCCGGTGCAGGAAAATAGACGCTGCTGAGAACCGACTTTGTGAACCCAAAATCCATGAACTTCTCCAGCGCCTGAATCGCCGGTTCGTGCCCTTTGACCCACGACCAAAACAAAAGCGCCAGGAAAAAAACCAGCTCCTCTCCTAAAACCACATAGGTCTTATAAGACCTATGAGTCTCATAAGTCTTATTCAAAAAAATTCCCATTCCAAACACCACGACCATAATCCCCACCACGGTCGGGATGGTAAACGGCAGCACCCGCAACGTTCCGAGCGCATATACAAGCCACGTAACCACCGCAATCCCCACAGCTTTGGCAAAAAAATAGCCGTTGTCATGCCAACCAAAGAACAACTGTTTGGTCAAAGGGTATGCAGCTGCTCCAACCAAAAAAAGAACCGCCCACCACTGGAACACGATCCAAAAATCAGCAATCATGTCATGATTATACCTTCTCCTGTGTTAGAATAAATACCATGCGAGGAACCCATGCGGTGACGTTTCTCCTCTTTTCCTTCTTTGCCATCTTTTCCTTCTGGCTCATGTTCCATACGTTTTCCTACGATACAAAAGCTCATGCAATGATGCTGTCGCAAAAAGTCTGGAGCGATTTTGCCCAGCACATTCCGTTCATCCGGTCATTTTCGTTGGGAGAAAATTTTCCGCCAGTTCATCCGCTTTTTCCAGGCGCCCCAATCCGCTATCACTTCTTATTTTATGCGCTCGTGGGAACACTCGAAAAGCTCGGTATTCGTATTGATTGGGCACTCAATATCCCAAGCAGCCTGGGATTTTTCCTCCTTCTTACCGGTATCTACCTCGTGGCAATGCGACTCTTTAGTAGTCAACGGGTCGCCATCCTTTCTCTCGTCTTTTTCCTGTTCAATGGGTCTCTTTCTTTTATTCAATTTTTCCAAAAGCAGCCGCTCAATTTCAAAGACTTCCCTGCGTTTGCGCCGTGGGGAAAAGGCGACATTACTGCGTTTTGGAACCTCAATATCTATACCAATCAACGGCATTTAGCATTGACCTTTGGCATTGCCTTAGTATTTCTTTTCTTTTTAAGGGGACGCCTTGAGGATTCAAGGCGTCCCCTTGTGGATTTTGCATTCGCCGTTCTCTTCGGCGTCCTCTTTGGCCTATTCCCTTTCTTTCATCAGCCGACCCTTCTTATTCTTGCGGTCTTCATGGCGACGTATTTCCTGACCATGCCGAAACTTCGGCCTTTCTTGTTCATCAATGGACTGCTCACCACACTTCTGGTCATCCCCCAACTGCAATTCTTTCAGGGAAGCACGAAGGCACTGCAGTGGTATCCCGGGTACCTTATCCATGATTCGCTGTCTTTGTGGCATTTCGTGAGCTTTTGGTGGCAAAATCTCGGGCTCCATAGTATCCTGGTTCCTGTAGGGTTTTTTCTCGCCCCCAAAAAAATCCGTGCGTTTTTTCTTCCCGTCTTTGTCCTATTTTTCTTAGGTAATATGTTCAAATTTTCGCAGGAAGTTGCTGCCAACCACAAGTTTTTTAACTTTGCCCTTATCCTAGGGAATATGCTCACCGCGTATGCTGTTACTCGGCTTTGGACTCTTATAAAATTTATAAAAATTATAATCGTTATAGTAGTCGTTTTTTTTCTTACCCTCTCCGGCATCATTGACTTTTTCATCATCGCGGGCGATGCCAAAGGCGCACTCGCTGACATCCCTGCCAATAAGACGGCCACATGGATCGTCCGAAACACCCCCAAAAATGCAATCTTCCTCAATAGCAGCTTTCTGTACCATCCTGCCTCCCTTGCCGGTCGCAACATTTTCCTGGGTTGGCCCTATTTCCCGTGGTCAGAAGGGTACGATACGAGAACGCGTCTAACAGAAATGCAAGATATGTACAGCGCAAATGATCTGGCGATCCTTTGTAGCAAGCTCAAGACGTACCATATTTCCTACATTACTTTCCAGTCACGAAATGCAGCGAGCGAACTCGTCTTTCGGGAAGAGGTGTACCAAAAGCACTTTGAAAACGTATTCTTCGATGCAGTTGAAGGCTTCCGCATCTATTCGACAAAATCCGGCTGTCCGTGATATACTACAGGCCGAGGGGTGGTGGAATACCAAAGGAAGTAGACCATGGGTATCCGATATGACCTTGTAGCGATCATGCTCGTTCTGTTTGGAGCAGGCATGATGGTTGGGCCCCGTTTCCCAAAGGAGATGGCCTACGTCATTTTCGGCATAGGGCTCCTGTTGGCAGCCTTTACGGTCATAGAAACAGAAGACTGGTTTCTCCGTCTTCTGTTTATCGCCGCAGGCGCAGTGCTCGTCGCATACGGCGCATACAAATGGATCAATAGCATAATAAAGGAGGAAGAAACGAACGACAAAAACAAAAAGTGAGCAACCGCTCAACTTTCGCAAATCATCGTCCGTTCCCACCATCCCCTCCTTCCTCTCTTTAGGACATCCATACCCACACCCCAATCACACACCCGGTGTGCAATAGCTTCACACCTCTAAGGTGTGCATGTATCTACACCTCGGAGTCTCTTGTGCCTGTGTTATAATCCGTCTCATGCGTGTTGCCATAATCGGCGGCGGATTTACTGGCCTCACTGCTGCATATGAGCTAGGAAAACAGGGCCACGATGTCACGGTGTTTGAAAAAGAGAAGGAAATCGGCGGTTTGGCAGTGGGCTTTCGGCAAAAAGGTTGGGACTGGCATCTGGAAAAAGCCTATCATCACCTTTTCACGAATGACATAAGTGTCTTAAGGCTCTTACGTGACTTAGGATTAGAAGACAAGCTCATCATCAAACGCCCGATCACCGCAATCCTGATGCCAAAGATTCAAAACAGAGAGAAGGGAAAAAATAGTTCTGCGTCTGAACTAAACCAGATCTTCCAACTCGATTCGCCGAAACACCTCCTCACGTTCCCCTACCTTTCCCCTGTCGATAAAGTCCGCACAGCGATCTTGTTTACCTTCCTCAAACTGAATCCCTTCTGGCAGCCATTGGAGAACGTCACCGCCGAGCCTTTTTTTAAAACCATTGGCGGATCCACTAGCTGGCGGATTTTGTGGGAACCGCTGATGGCCGGAAAATTTGGCGAGCTTGCCCCAACCATTGCCGCCTCATGGCTTGCAGCACGCATTAAAAAGCGAACGCCGCGGCTGTGCTCCATCGAAGGCGGATTTCAAACGCTCGTTACCGCACTTGCAGGTGCCATCAAAAAAAACCACGGGAAGATTTTGATCAACACATCAGTCACATCTGTCCCATTGGACAAATTCGACAAATTCCTCATCACCGTACCCACACCGATTGCCGCCAGACTTGTCAAATTTCCAACCTCTTACATTCAACCTCTATTAAAGATTCCTCATCTTCATGCGCAGACATTGATCCTTGAGACAACGAAGCCGATTCTTAAAGATGTCTACTGGCTCAATATCGCTGATCGCTCTTTTCCTTTTTTGGCCGTCGTTGCGCACACGAATTTTATGGACAAAAAGCACTATGGAAGCCGGCATCTGACCTACTTCGGCAACTACCTTCCCCAAGACCACCCATACCTCTCCATGACCAAACCTCAAATTCTCAAGATTTTTCTTCCTTTTATCAAACGTCTTATTCGTAATTCGTCAATCGTAATTCATAATTCATATTTATTTTCTGCTCCCTTTGCTCAGCCTGTCCATCAACGTCACTATTCCAAGATTGCCCCAACAATCCAAACGCCAATTCCTCATCTGTATCTTGCCAACCTTGACAGCATTTATCCCTGGGATCGGGGAACAAACTATGCCGTGGAACTGGGTCAACGTGCTGCGCGCGAAATACAAAAACGTACCCTCTATGGGAGATAGCTCCACTGAAAACTTTTGAATGCCCTATATGGGAAGTTGATCGCCTGCCCAACAATCAACCCCCCATACAAAGCAAAAGTTTCCAGTGTAAAGCCTGCCTTTATACTTGAAAATGTCTTACATTTTCAATGTGCAACAAACTATCCCCCATACAAAGTACGTTTCGCCTGCCTTCACCCTGAAAATTTTTTTCAAGTATCAAAAATTTTCAGGGCAACCATTACGTTTTTGTATACCTTTTCTCCTCGCTTATTTAATTACAGATGAACTGGATGGGATTGTAAATCGAGAAAAGAGGAATGTCAATCCCCGAGGAGAAATAATAGAGAAGAATGATGTGAGATAGGAGTCTAGACCTAATGCTTCAAATCATTAGGTCAGATAGAAAGAAGCTTTTCCAACAAGAAAAACAGCTATTTCTAGCCTCAATTTTTTATTTGACAATGTCCGGGCAGGTTGCTATCTTGAGGTATCAGTATGGTTCTCTCTGCTCAATAGAGCCGTACTAATTACAAAAGGCATTACTATTCGTAGCTTACTTTAAGAACAGGCTAGCGGTAGTGATGCTTTTTTTTAGAGCGTAAATACCGTAATCCCCAACCCTTTTTCTTTAAGCTGCACCAACTGATCTTTCATTTCATTCATAAAGTGCTCTCGGTCTACTGCCACCGGTGATGTACGCACCTGCTTCCTTTGAAAGCTCGGGAAGAGACGAATAACCATACGAATAAACTTCATCATACCCCTATTCAATCACGCTTCCTGTTCTTTGTCAAGACCCATAAAATAATTACGATGGTAAAACTGTAAGGCTTATAACTTTATTACCACATTTTACCTTATTTATACGCTCTATAATAAATATAGAAAATCTTTGTGGATAACTTATGGATAAGCTCGACAACCTGAAAATTTGTATTGGCACGGGGAGTAAGAAAATTTTGTCCGGCTTCACTTTCTCATGGGTACCTTGATTATGGTCAATGGAGAACGAAACTGAAGACGAATCTAAATTTTTTTGCGACCTCAGCGCCAAAGGTGAGACAAATTATTTGAGTCTTGCGAAGAACAGTTGCCCTGCGGGGGTTTGATGGACTTTGGAAACAACGACTATAACATCAAGTCCTACTTTATCGCGCGCATTGTCTACGACAATCATGGTCCCATCAGACAAGTACCCAACTCCTTGCTCCCGTTCTTTCCCCGGATGCGTAATTTTTACGGAAAGCTCCTCACCTGGGATGATAGATAGCTTGATTGCTTGTGCTAAATCATTTACATTGAGTACTTTTACTCCCTGTGCGCGAGCAAGCGAGCCCAGGTTAAAATCCACGGTTAGAAGCTTGACTTTCCATACTTTCGCCAACCGGACAAGCTTGTGGTCCACTTCTTTGACATCGACAAAGTCGTCTTTGACAATCGAAAGCTTTGCCAAATCGTTGACGCGTTGATTTTTGAGTTTTCCCACCACTTCCAGCCCCCGCCGTCCTTTGGCCCGACGCAAACTGTCGGAGCTATCGGCAATATGCTGAACCTCGCCCAACACAAATTCGGGAACAATAAGCGTCCCACCGAAAAATCCACTGTTGACAATCGGCAAAATCCGTCCGTCCACGAGAACACTGGTATCAACGAGAATGAGGTTCTCCCCGGGAGGAACGGGAATGTTTTTGAATTCTTCTGTGGCCGCCTCCCCGCCGCGGAATGGCCGAAACCTCCCGATCGTCGCAAGGTTTTTGACAATCTCGCGCGCCACAAGCTGGGCAAAATACCGTGGATTCGATCTGCCAAAAACATCGCTTGCATCGGCGCGCAGCGATTCTTTTTCTTTGCCCGTGGCCAGCGCGGCTGCTTTCTCAACAGGTTGCGTACTGGAAGAAGAAGTTTTTTTCATCACTCAAATTGTATACCCCTCTTACTCCGGTTTGCAACCCGAAGGGGCAGCAAAGCGGATTAGAGGAATATATCACATTACCCCAGTATTTCGGCAGCCTGTTTGACACTCCGGACTGTCTTTGGAGAAATAACCGTGGTGAATCCGAGACGTCGGGCTTCTTTGGTGCGACGCTCTTCCGAGCCGATGGATCGCACTTCGCCCAGAAGCCCCAGCTCACCAAATACTGCGGCTTTGGGATCCAAGGGTTTGTTTTTGAAAGAAGAAATGATAGCGACAGCCACAGCCAAATCCGCCGCCGGCTCGCCTATTTTGAGTCCTCCGCTCACGTTGACAAATACGTCAAACGTGCCCAGGGGGATGTTTAATCGTTTCTGGAGAATGGCGATAAGGAGCTGCAAACGATTATAATCAATGCCGTTTCCCACCCGTCGCGGCAAGGGAATCTGGCTGGGGACAACGAGTGCCTGAATTTCCACAAGCATCGGCCGGGTTCCTTCCAGAAGAACGGTCACCACCGACCCGGGAACATTTTTTACTCGATCTTGTAAAAATAGAGCAGAAGGATTACTCACCTCCTTTAGTCCTTCTCCCTTCATTTCAAAAATTCCCACCTCTTCCACCGGACCGAATCGGTTTTTCAGGGTCCGAAGAATTCTCGCGTTTGCAAACCGTTCTCCTTCCAAAAAAAGCACGGTATCCACCATGTGTTCCAGCACTTTCGGCCCGGCGATCGTCCCTTCTTTCGTCACGTGACCAATGATTGCGAGGGGAATACCTTTTGCTTTCGCAACAGAGGTAAGCAGTTCTGCGCAGTGCCGGAGCTGCCCCACGGATCCGGCTAATCCTTCAAGATCGTCCGAAGAGAGGGTCTGAATGGAGTCGACGATCACTAAGTTACTTAAGTTACCTAAGGTGCTTAAGTAACTTACAATGCTTTCAACTCCCGTCTCTGCCAAAATCTCAATATTTTCTCCCGTAATTCCCATCCGTTTCGCCCGCAACTTCACCTGTTCTGCCGATTCTTCACCGGAAACATACAGTCCCCCGACTTTATCCAGCACATGCAAAAGAAGCGTTGATTTTCCGATGCCCGGATCGCCGGATAACAACGTAACGGAGCCCTGCACAATGCCCCCGCCCATCACCCGATCAAATTCAACGATATTTGATTTCAACCGATTTTTCTCAATATGTTTGACGTCCGAAAGCTTTTGCGGCTTTACCCCAACCTTTGCAAGAGGTCCTCTTGCAAAGGTTGATTTGACAGCCTCTTCTTTCACTGTTTCTACAAGTGCATTCCACGTCCCGCAGTTGGGGCACTTTCCGTACCACGAAGGACTTTCATATCCGCACTGCTGACAGACGAAGGAAGTTTTCAACTTCATAATATTACCAATAAACCAATACTACCAATATCAAATACTACCAATAAAACACACAGCATTCATTTACCATTTTTTCTAGTATTGAGAATAATTCTACTGATTATTTTAATAAGCTCTTCACTTTCGCCAATAAGACCCATAAGCCGAATTTTAAGTGCTGGATAAAGTTCTGCAATAACACGTAACCAATAGCGAGTTTCTTTCAATTCTTTTCGTACAACTGTATAGACATGAACAAAATCATTTCTCGTCGACGTCCCATCGGCTTCATTATCATTTGCGCCTACGGACGTAAGAGAACGCCCATACTGATTTATGATCATCTGTGCTTCTGTTGTTTTTGGAAGATACGGAATAACCTTCAGTCCTCGAGTAACAAACGAAAAAATCCGCTCGTGAATATCAATCGGTCGATTCATCCACCTGATTATACTCCGTTTTTTGTTGGTAGTATTGGTAGTATTTGACTATTGGATTATTGGTAGTATTGTCTATCGGTACCCTATCGGCTTTTCGGTTAACGTCATCGAGAGGCTGATTTTCCGTTGATCGGGTTTAATATCTTCGACAAAACAGGTAATTTCTTCTCCTGCTTTTGGCTCCGCCCCTGGAGAGAGTTTGCTGATATGAATAAGTCCTTCGACTCCTGGAGACAACGTGACAAATATGCCATAGGGCGTCACTCGGGAGAC
>JACPFZ010000042.1 GCA_016182725.1 Candidatus Gottesmanbacteria bacterium | reverse complement strand
CCGCCTGGGGAGTACGATCGCAAGATTAAAACTCAAAGGAATTGACGGGGACCCGCACAACCGGTGGAGCGTGTGGTTCAATTCGAGACAAAGCGAAAGACCTTACCAAGGTTTGACATGTTACCGTTTTAACCCCCTAGAAACAGGGGGCTATCCGCAAGGATGGTAGCACAGCTGCTGCATGGCTGTCGTCAGCTCGTGCCGTGGGGTGTTCCCTTAAGTGGGAGAACGAGCGCAACCCCTGTCCAATGTTACATATTTCATTGGAGACCGCCCCCTCTTTTTAATCTTTAGGGTATATCTGAAAGTTTTATGTGAGATTTATGGAAAGACAAACCATCAGGTTTCCTTAGAGGCGAAAAAGAGGGGGAGGAAGGAAGGGACGACGTCAAGTCAGCACGGCGCTTATACCTTGGGTCACACACACCCTACAATGGCAAACAACAATGGGACGCAAGCTACTAATGGCAAGCAAATCCCTGAAATTTCGCCTCAGTTCAGATTGGGGTCTGCAACCCGGCCCCATGAAGTCGGAATCGGTAGTAATCGCAGATCAGCATGGCTGCGGTGAATACGTTATCGGGTCTTGTACACACCGCCCGTCAAGCCAACAAAGTTGGGGGCGGCCGAACCCCCTCTTTTTGGGTTTTAGATAGTGATACAGTAGTATCATGTACTATGTTTATGTTTTAAAAAGTCGTAAAGATAGCCTTTTATATATTGGCTATACTAATAATTTAAAAAGACGATTAGTCGAACATTCAAAAGATAACCGTGCACCATGGACACTGATATATTACGAAAGTTATTTATCTGACCACGATGCGCGACAGAGAGAAGAACAATTAAAGCGCTTCAAAAGTGCATACGGCTTTTTAAAACGGAGAATGAAGGATAGTATTTCTAGAGCTTAAAAAGAGGGGGGAAGCCGAACTCAGCGATGGGGACTAAGTCGTTGGCCTATAGTAGGCGTTGCGACCTGAATTCGTGAGGATTCTGTTAAATCCAACTATATCGGTGAAGCCTTCATTAGCATTTGCTAGTATGGTAATACCGAGGGAACCCCGATATTTCGGGGACTCCGTAGAGACTACACGTTGGCTCCCAAGAGATACGATTGGGATGAAGATATAGTCCATGTCCCGATGAAAATCGGGAGAATACATGAACAAGGTATCCCTAGCCGAAGCTGGGGATGGATCACCTCCTTTCTAATTAAAAAATCGAGCTCACAAAGCATACATATCCTTAAAAAATCACTATATGAAGAGTGAGGGAGATTACTTACCCCGCTGAGAGCGGGGCTATAAAATCGCATCAAGATCCCCTGAAAATTTTCGAAAATACGAAGTATTTTTTTGCTACGCAAACGAAAATTTTTAGGGTAAGCGATTCTCTCAAAAACCTTTCCTGTCACCATTGGATTGCCAAGAAAAATCCCCTATAAAGGGGATGTTTTGGTGGGTGACCATGGAGTCGGACCATGCGCCTCTTTCTTACCTGCCCGCCGCGCTTTCGTCTGGTGCGCGAGCAAGGAATTGAACCTTGGACCTCCTTCTTATCAGGAAGGCGTTCTACCACTGAACTACTCGCGCGCTTTGGCAGGCGGGTCAGGAAAGCGTTCTACCGCTGAACTAGTCACCCTGAAAATTTGCTCGGCAAATTTCCAGGGTAAACCCATGAAAAGCCGAGTGTGTATATTTTACCAGATTTGAGGCGCGGAAGGGAATCGAACCCTTGCATAGAAGTTTTGCAGACTCCCGCGTTACCACTTCGCCACCGCGCCAAACACGTCAAATTGTACCACATTTTGAAGCTACTATGTAAGAGTTATGTCTTCGGTTTGAAATCAAGCGCCAGGGAATTGATGCAATAGCGCAGGCCCGTCTTATCCTTCAGCCCATCGTTGAGTCAGTGAGTCAGGGTTGAACCCTGTTTTGGGGCATAAACACCCATTTGGAGATTATACCCTACTACCAAGACAAGAACAAAAAGTAAAGGATTTCATTTTGCTCCTTCTGTCACCAAGAGCAATTCTGCCTGCTTTGTGGCATTGGCCAATACGTTCGGGGCAGATGGTAACGGAGAATATCCAAAGAATGCCCGGAAGATGGTATCCTGGGCAACCACGGACGACCAAAATTCTGAGATTCGCAGGTGCGATAAAAATCCGTACGGTGTTGCCAGTGATTGGGCTTGCGAAATTTGCTCATCATCCATATACCAGTATTCACGACACACGGCTCTTGTATTTGTGCAAATGCCGGCACACGGCGCATGACTAGCGCAGCCTGCTCCTTTCCATAATCTTGCACAATATTCGGAGAAAATAGCGCATTTGTTCGGATCAACCGGAGTATTTCGCTAGCGCCCTTCGTCAGTCCAGGACCTAAGCTTGCAGCCACACCTTCTTTTCCATGCAACGCAATAAAACTACCAAGTTCTCCAATAAGTTCGACCTCATCTGTACCAGCATATGCATGGTCAAACTGTGCGTGCTGCGGATTATAGGTGTTCTCACGGTATAGATGGGCTGGCTTGTCCTTGTCATAAAATTCTACAAATAATTGACTAAAAACAAAGAGAGGATCTCCAAAAAGCCACGCTGACGCACCTGTTGCGTATGGGCGCAACTCCCTATTGTTATAAAAAATAAGAAGCGGATATTGATATAATTTTCGGCTGTACTCGTCAACCACATTCCATTGCGCTGCGAGCTTTTTAACTGAGGAAGTTTTTTCAGGCGGGAGCAGAAGATTATCATAGTCCACTTCATGAAGAAATTCATGGGTAACAATTATGTCAAGGTACACAGGATCCAGGGTAATGAGAAGCGTTTCTGGATATCTATGATCGCATATACATGTTCCTGCATACTCGACATTCGGATCCGTGAATATGATGTGACTTGGTCCATCCGTTTTTGTTATCTGAAAGACATTCGTACTCGTATCAATAGCTTCAAACAATGCATAGAAGTATGCCATTTGTTCAAATGTTGGTAGTGCAGGTTTCAGAGTGTCGCGCACATTCTGATAATGATCTAGATTTTGGTCAATCATCATTTTGCCCTCAAATCGCCCGTTGAACAGCTTGATGAGCTCACGGGTTTTTCTTTCCTCTCCTGTTTCCGCTTCCTGGTCAGAGCGATCGGCTCGGTTTACTACACTATGAGCAAGCGGGAACATAACCATGGACTGAGTTGCTCCAGCTGCCCATTTGAGAAAATCACGCCGTGACAAAGAGGATGTTGGGTAAAGAATTTCTTCCATAGAGCTACCAAAAACCGCCCTAATCAACATGGACGGAGTGACCTGAGTATACCAAAAGAAGCGCCAGAAGATCAATTATCGACAAGAACAAAATTGAGGTTAAAGAAATTAGCTTCCGATTCCGTAGCTTCCGATTCCGGGAATCAATAGGTCAAAATGTATCATTTGGATCTAAAGTCCAAGGCAAGTGAGTTGATGCAATAGCGCAGTCCCGTCTTGTCTTTCGGGCCATCGTTGAAGACATGACCCAAGTGAGCGCCGCAGTTGGCGCACGTCACTTCCGTCCGTACCATTCCCATACTTTTATCTTCCGCGGTTTTCACATTTCCTTTCGTGACCACATCCCAAAAACTCGGCCAGCCGGTGCCGCTTTCAAACTTTGTGTCACTGGCAAACAGCGGCTTGCCGCAGACGACGCACACATACATGCCGGGCTCATGATTATCTACGTATTTCCCGCTAAATGGCGGCTCGGTACCCTTGAGAAAACAGATAGTATACTGCTCGGGCGTGAGTTTTTGTTTGGCTTCGGAAGGATCAAACGTTGGCATACCTTTTTGATAGGAGCATGAGAAGAACAATAGCGGCAAATGCGGAAAGCGCCATCATAGGGATCGTGATGTAGCCAAATTCCAGGGAAAACCGCTCGGTGCAGGAGACGGAATACCCTATGGTTTCGCATGTCAGAAATGTCTTGCCGCCCAGTTGGATGTAATAATGATACAGTGCAATAGCACCGCCAATAATAGACATTGCGATGCTGTAGTCGGCAATATCTTTATCATTTTTTATAATTCCCAACCCAATCAGGAGCACTTGCGGATACATAAAAATCCTCTGCCACCAGCACAGAAGGCACGGTGTGTACCTGGCAATTTCAGAGAAAAAGAGGCTTCCCGATGTTGCCACAAGTGCCACGACAAAGGCCAAGATTCGTGCGTATGGCGCAACAAGAGCGAGAAGTTTCTCCCGAGTTTCTCGAAGAGGAGGCGATTTGATGGCCACGATTCCGGCAGTCACGTAGATGAGGATGCCAATATCCGTCCCTAAGGTGAGAATGGCAAGGATTTTTGCAATTGGAGGAACAATCGGGTTCATTAGTTGGCATTATACTACGATATACGATTTGTTTCTGATTGACTTATAGTATATACTGTAGTTCTCGGCAAAATCACAGAGTTCCGGATGATCCGGAGAAGGGAAAATGAAATGTTTCGGGTGATTTTGTGGAGCAATGAGGAGAAGCACAGGGCTTTTCAGTTGCACCTTAAGCGGATAAGCTTTCGGCTGCGGCAAGTAACAGCTATAGCGCTGAACTTCAATGGCCCGGAGGAGGTTTCGTTTCTGCTTGCAGTTGCTCCGCGCGAGAGTAGCGGGAGGGTTCAAATCCTTTGCGTCGCTGATCCGACGCTCGCGCTTGAGCAAGTCACGCATTGGCGCAATGCCGTTGGAGTCGTTTGGGCTGACCTTGCCAACGAGGAAGAACTTGCGGATATCGCTCCGCTATTTCTTGAGGAGGTGGAGGTCTGTCCCTCGGTGCCCGTGGGCGAGTCAGCGGTGTTCAAGGACGGCCAATTGATTCGTAAATAACGTCTCTCTGACCCACCGGCGCACGAGCGCCTCTTTATTTCCCCAAGAGGCGCTCTTTTTTGTGGTAGAGAGTATTGTGGTAAAATCACCATATGGTTCTTTCTGACCGCGATATCAAAAAAGCACTGAGCAGCGGCCGCATAAAAATTACGCCAAAGCCAAACCTGGCGACGCAACTGGGCTCCTGCATGATTGATTTGCAGTTGGGGAATGTCTATCGCGTCTTTGATCATAGCAAGACGCCCTACCTTGATCCCCAAAACCCAAAAACGCTTGAAGGTATTACGACGGAAATTAAAGTCCGCGACGGAGAATCATTTACGCTTCATCCCGGCGAGTTTATTTTAGCGGTCACCCGCGAACACATCGAAATGCCGGACGATCTCACCGGCAGGCTCGAAGGCAGGTCTTCCATTGGCCGTCTTGGCATCGTCATTCATTCCACTGCTGCCAATATCGAGTGCGGATTTCGCGGCAACATCACGTTGGAACTTGCCAACATGGGGAGAATCCCCGTTATGCTGTATCCGGGCATGCGCATCTGTTCGCTTTCGTTTGACGAGCTCTCAAGTCCTGCGGACGTGCCGTATTACAAGAAAAAGAGTGCAAAATACGTGGGTCAGAAAAAGCCGGAAGTCAGTCGCATTGGGGAGGAGCGATAACTTCGATTACCGGGGTTGACAAACGCTGCCAGATACTTTCATACTAGGAGATAGGATATGTGGCAACAGGTCATCGCCATTGTTATGTTGGGTCTGGGGATTGCAAAGCCCGTGCAGCAGGGGAGGGTAGCTGGTTTAGCGGACACCAAACCATCATTCACAACCCAAAGTACAACTTCCAATACAGCGAGCGGGGCGGGCTTTGTGAGCCGCGAGCTGGAAAATCGCCGGCAAAAAGCCAAGGAATCATTTAAGACAGAGCGCGAAAACTTCAAAAAAAAACTTGAGACTTTTAAAGATCAGAAGAAAAAGGAGCGTGTGGAAACCTTGGGTACGAAGCTGGACGACGTCAATAAAAAGCGGACCGATCAGATGATGATATTTTTAAACAAAGTCATTGAAGTGTTGGCAAAGATAAAGATCCAGACTGCAGCAGAAAAAGCAAAAGGAAAAGATGTGTCGAAGGTTACTACAGCCATTGATGCAGCACAGACGGCTATTGATGTCGCCAAAGCGGCAATTGAAGCGCAGGCAGGGAAATCGTACGTCATTTCTGTCAGTTCCGAAGCCAATGTTCGTGGTGACGTGGGAACCACCATGAAATCTCTTGAGAGAGATGCAAGTTCTGTACGCGATTTGGTGAATGCGGCAAAGAAACGGGTAAGCGATGCGATCCGGGAGCTTGCCAAGATACGGGGAGAAGCGGTGATCAATCGTGGGGAACAAACGGGAGCAACGTCCTCCGGCGGGAGGTAGGTCATTATGAAACAATTTGGTCTGATTATTGCGATTTTTCTCTTTATAGTGGTTGCTGTAGCAAGTGTTGTGGTAGCGTACAACGTTATCACGCAGCGACAAGCGGAAACAACGTACCAGCAGTACGTTAGTAAATATGCGCAGCAAAACCCACAGAATAAAAATAAAGCTCCTACAGGAACCCCAACCGCCGTGCCCTCCATTGCTGCCGATAGCCTCGATACCGAACTTCAGGCAATCACCGACGACGGCGGCAAAAGCGACTTCGATCAACTCCAATCCGGCATCAACGCGTTGTAAAGTGCATATTTATTTCACCGTCACACTTTTAGCCAGATTCCGGGGCATATCGGGATCCAAGCCCCGCTCAAGCGTTAAGTAGTAAGCGAGGAGTTGAGCCACTATCACGTTGGGGATGAGGGTAGCCTCTCGGCAGTCTTTGACAGGTATATAGTAATCAAACACTTCGTGCGGTTTGAACGAGATGCCGATGATGTAGCCCCCGCGCGCCTTCATTTCCATAGCGCCGGCTAAATTGGCGCCGTACGTTTCGTCATTGGGCAAAAAGGCAATGCATGGCGTGCCTTTTTCAACTAGCGCCAACGGGCCATGTTTTAACTCTCCTGCAGCCATGCCTTCCGCATGAATGTAGGAAATTTCCTTAATTTTGATTGCTGCCTCGAGAGCCGCTGGATAGGAAAGTCCACGACCAATCACATAGATGTGCGTCACGTCCTTGAGCTTTTGAACAAGTGTTGCAAAATGTTTTTTATTCTTGAGAAGTTTTTCGCTCACCAAAGCCGCTTGAGCAAGCATGGCTTGCCCCTTTTTAACATCACCGGCGAGTGCCCAGGACAAAAGCAGAAGATGCGCAATCATGCCGGTAAGCGCCTTGGTGGATGCCACCGCTTTTTCCGGTCCCACGCCAATAAGTACTTTGTCGTCAGCCAGGCGATAGAGCGTTGAGCCCAATACGTTGACGATGGCAACAATCACTGCGCCGCGTGTTTTTGCTTTTTTGACTGACTCTAAAATATCCATGGTTTCGCCGGACTGCGAGATAGCAATCACCGTACTTTTGGGAGTCAAAAAATTCAGGTGGTACCCAAATTCACTGCCGATGGCCCAGTTGACGTGGCGTTTGGCGATTTTGGAAAACAAATAACTTCCCGCCAGACACGCATACGAAGCAGACCCGCATCCTACCATGTATGTACCGTAGGATTTCTTTATTGCGCGAGCCAGTCGAAGCGCTCCTGTAGCACCGGTCTTCGCAATGTCGCGGAGAGCTTCGGGTTGCTCATGGATTTCTTTGAGCATGAAGTGGGGATAGTTGCCTTTGTCCGATTGGCTCACCGTCCAATTGAGTTTTTGTTTCTTGATCGGTAACCCCTTTCCTGTTTTGACATTCTTGAACGTTATTTTTCTCTCTTCCACGATTGCCATTTCGCCATCTTCTAAAAACTGAACAACGCGGGTGTGAGGAAGAAGGGCGGCCGGGTCGCTTGCTAAATAATTTTCATTCTTCCCAAAACCGATGACTAATGGTGAACCATTCCGTATCGCAATAAATTGTCGACTTTTCGTGTCAATGACAATCACCGCATTTAATCCTTGGAGGAGTAAAAATGCCGTTCTGACAGCTTGGATCAGGGTGACCCCTTTAAGGCCACCCCTTTTGAGGCTAACATAGTGATTTTCAATGAGGTGGGCAATCACCTCGGTGTCGGTTTCGGAAATAAACCGGTGGCCTTTCGCTATCAATTGTTTTTTAAGATTTTCATAGTTTTCCACAATGCCGTTATGGACCACTGCGATGGTTCTCGTACAATCCAGGTGCGGATGGGCATTGATATCCGTTACTCCTCCATGCGTGGCCCAGCGCGTATGGCCAAGGGCAAATGAACTTTTGGGCATGTCGGCAACCGTCGCATCGCCGATTTTTCCGGTTTTTTTCTTTACAACGATTGTATTGTGCGCGACCACGGCGACGCCCCAACTGTCATAGCCCCGGTATTCCAGAGATTTTAATCCTTCTAAAACGATTTTAGGCGCGTCAGTCCGTGGACCAATATAGCCAAAAATGCCACACATCCATGTATCCTAATGAAAAGACAAAGCGGTTGTCAAGTTTTCTAAACTATGATACAACGAGAAACGATGGATACGGGATTTACTAATGTAAAAGTTCTTATCTGGGATTTTGACGGAACGCTCTATAAGCCCAATCGCCAGTTATGGCACGATGTACGGAAAGCAGAATACAAAACTATTGCCCGCCACACCCATTGGCCGCGCCAAAAAGTGATTGCAGAGTTTGAGAAAATATATAAAACGATTACTCCCAGTGCTACGGAAGCAGTCGCGTATATTTGTAAGATGAAGACAGAAGAAGCAGCTTTGGAAATGGAAACGTATTATGACCGGAGACCTTACGTATCGCGCGACCGGAAACTTATTGCATTGTTTGAGAAGTTAGCGAAGTTTACGCATTTTATTTTGGCAAATGGGGTAGCACATCGGATCGCAGAAACGCTTGCAGTATTGGGCATTCCGAAAGAAACATTCGAAGCAATTATTACCTCAGAAATCGTTGGTGTAAATAAGCCGCATGAGAAGGGATTCCGCTATATTCTGGAAAAAACACAACTGCCGCCGGCGACTCATCTCATGATCGGTGATCGGCAAGGAGTTGACTTGGCGCCGGCAAAAGCGCTTGGGATGAAAACGTGCCTAGTATGGAGTAAAACCAAAAGTGTTGTTGCTGACATCACCATCCCTTCGGTATATACTGTGAGTGAGGTACTGACATGACGCAACCACTTGAAACAGTAGAACTTTCCCTTTCTCGACCGGCGTATGCGTGGGAGCGGCCGCTTACAGAAGCAATGCAGCGACTTATTCCGGAAACAGACAGAGTCCACGGATTTCATCATGCGCAAGCGGTGGTAGATAGCGTGTATCAATTGCAATTTGAACCAGAATTCCGCTCCCGTCCTCTTGATGCGGAAGTTCTGATCGCCAGTGCATATGTGCACGACATAGGGTACGCATATCAGGGACCATTTTCTCAAGACACATTTGAGCACATAGAATACGGCGAGCATATGGCACGAGAAATTTTAACCAACGTAAAGGGATTTGATCCACAGAAGATAGATGCAGTGATGTATCTGGTACGCAATCACGACAACGCAAAATTTAGTGTTCCGAACCATCACTTGGGAGACGTACCACGGTTTACTCCAGCAGATGTTACCAAACGCGAACAGAGCGATGACCCGTCGCTTCCGACGGCGCTTGCGATCCTTAAAGAAGCAGATTCCAAAGAATACACGGATCTTTCGGGAACCCAGCGCACGTTTGCCTACGGGCAGGCTCGAGGTTTTCCTTTGGTTCCAGACGGAGACAGTCCGAGCCCTCATCACAGTTTAAACCGTGCAACGCTTTCGAACATTTTGCTGTTTCCTCATTTGGCATGGATGAACGCTACCACAGAAAAAGGGAAGTACGCCGCAGCGCGAGGTTATTTGGCTGCGGAGCGTTGGGTATTTGAATACTGCAGAGACCATGGCATACCTTATGTTCCCGATGCAACAATGGAAGAAGTTTCTTGGGCGATGGATAACCACCCAGATCTTGTATCAGAACATTTTAGGACATAAGAAAGGAGGTATGTTTATGCCAGATACAGAAAGAATCGCGCAACTTGCAGCTCTTGCAGCAACGATAACTCATAAACCAATGAATGAACAGTTTCAGGTGCTGGGAGCAGCCGGTTTAACACTGACTGATATTAACTGGGAAAACTGTACGAGCGATGCACGGGAACGTGAACAGGATACAGAGGAAGTACAATGAAAGGCAAACTTATCATATTTGAAGGGATTAGCGGGACGGGGAAAGAAACGCAGGCAAAGCTTCTGAAAGACTCTCTTGCTAAAAAAGGGATTACGGCGCACGTCGTGTATCACCCGACGCCGGAGGTAAAACTTCTTCTTTCGGAGTGGCGGAGAGAGCGAAGCATTGACCATATTACCGAGGTATATCTTTTTCTTGCTGACCGTTATGATCGAGTGCGCCAAGGTATCAAACCAGCCCTTGAGCGGGGTGAATGGGTGATCAGTTTACGAAATTATGTCAGTGCATTGGTCTATCAGGGGAAAACTGAAAAGGATAGAGAATGGATACGACAAGAGTTTGCTCGCTTTGAGCCCGCATCCGATGTTCTTTTTTACTTTCATTTATCTGCGGAGCAGGCTATGGCAAGAATTGCCAAACGCCGAGAAGTAACCGGAGAATCGCTTGGTACGTTTGAAACCATTAATGCATTGCGGGAAAAAGAAAAAGCCTACGCCGAGGTGCTCAACGATATACCCCATACGGTAGTTGATGCCAGTCAGTCCATTGAGCAGATACATGTCCACTTGAGTACTATTATTAGTGGTGGTATAAGGGGAGAAGGGACGATATAAATGGAAAAGACCCATTCGACTCGCAAAGCACTCGCTCAGGGCAAACTCACGGTGATTGCCGGACCCATGTTTGCCGGCAAAACCACCAAGCTCCTCACCCTTTTTTCCGTCCTTTCCAATTTAAACTACAGCATTTTGTGTTTCAAGGCAGAAGCAAAGAAGGTCAATGGCATGGGTCATACACGGTCCCATGACGAGCGCCCTTTGCCGGTTATCTATATTAGCATGGATGATCCTGAAAAGATTTTTCAGTATGTCGGCCGCGATGGTATTGGCAAAGTGATTATCGATGCCGTGCACTTTTTCCCGAAAGACCGTTTTCTTGCTGTAGTGGAAAAGTTATTGGCACAAGGAATAGACGTGTATGTAAATGGACTCATTTACGATTATCGGAAGCAAGAATTTGGTGCGACGAAGACGTTGATGAAGATGGCAGACGAGTGTCTGGAGCTTTTTTCCATTTGTGTCCGTTGTGGAGGCAAAGCACAACATACCGAGCGTATTGCCGGAGGAGTATCGCAATCCATCGGTACGACCGGTCCTCAAAAAGCAGCCTATATTCCCGTTTGTGCTACGTGTCACAACATATATCAAGGATGATTCATGCGATTATTGTCATAGGCAAGCCTGGGTGTGGAAAATCCGTCATGATTTGGTACTTGGGGAGCCTGCTTTCTGAAGACCATAGAGAGGTGGCATATCTTTCAGATCGTCTGGGGTTGGAGGAGGCGGTCCTCAAGGACACGAGGCACGCGCGACCCTCTCAAGACGGTTCAAAAATCGGTCGACACAGTAAGCTTATTGCAGATGGCCCCCCGGGACACCGTAAGGTGCATGTATTGGACGGCTTGATTCTTAATCAAGTGCATAGAAACATGATTGCGAAAATTGCAAAAAACCGTTTGTTGCCAAAAATTATCGTAGCAGAATATGCTATTGGTCCAGATATCCATTTTGGAAAACAGAAAGAACCATTACGCCAAAGCGCTCGGCACCTGGTAGGTTATGTAAAAAAATATCACTTGACCGACTCGGTTTTTATTCTTGATGTGGAAGCAAATCTTACCGTCCGTGCATACAGAGAAAGTAAACGCCCTGATGCCATGGCTCCGGAAACTTTCCGCGCCTATTTCCCTGATGGAGGAGAAATGACGAAAGAACAGGCGAAAGAACTTGGAAGCCGGTATTATCAATTTATCAATCGCGATGATGATCACGACGGGTATTTCAGTGAATCTCGGTATGTATACGAGATGTATATCCGTCCCGGTCTGAAGCTAACATCACCTGCAAAGTGAAAGAAAGGAGGTGGAACATGAAAGAACAAGAATATGAGCAATGTGCAGAAGGTTTGAATAATGGAGATACAAGAGATAGAACATTTGTTGAAGGAACAAGCGGAGTGTTATACGAAACCATAAAAATAAAGGACCCTAACTTAGGAGAGACAGATCACTTGGTGGTTCCATTGGATGAGTTTACCGTTACGTTTTCGCATGGGGAATAACAATGAAAAAAGTTTCTGCTGATCGGTTGTCATTTATCAGATTATTGCGTATAATAAGAATGATAACTGATTGCTGCAAAAATAACCTATGATCTGATCATATATACACCACCCTCGTTTGCATATTCGTTTTTCTTAGGAGGATTATATGATCACAACAACAAAAAAACTTCATACCATTGACTTGCAGATTGAAAAACTGATAAAGCTTGAGGAAAAGCGCCAACGGGATGTGCTGGAAATGATTCCGTCGGAAAATTACGTATCTCCCGCAGTGCGGGAGGCGATGGGGTCAGTACTCACTAATAAATATTCCGAGGGCTATCCGCATAAACGTTACTATCAGGGCAATCGCTTTATTGACCAAATAGAAGATATCGCAATTGCCCGTGCCAAAAAACTTTTTGGCGTCCCGCATGTCAACGTGCAGCCGTACTCCGGATCGCCTGCTAATAGTGCAGTCTACTTTGCCCTCCTAAAGGCCGGCGACACCATCATGGGCTTGAAACTTTCTGCCGGCGGACACCTGACGCATGGCCATCCGACCATCACCTTTTCCGGCAAATATTTCCGGTCCATTCAATATGACGTAGAAGAGGATGGAACGATTAACTTAGCGAAAATGAAAGATTTGGCGGTCATGAGCAATCCGCGGCTTATCGTCGTCGGTACAACGGCATACCCACGGATTTTTGACTGGAAGGCATGGCGGGAGACAGCAGATGCGGTTGGAGCATTTTTACTTGCCGATATTTCGCATATTGCCGGTCTGGTCATTGGCGGTGTCCATCCATCGCCCGTCCCGTACGTTGATGTGGTTATGACGACGACGCATAAGACGCTGCGCGGACCGAGGGGGGCAATGCTCATGGTAACCCAGCGGGGTTTAAAAAAAGATCCGGATATGGCAGGCAAAATTGATAAAGCAGTATTTCCGGGTTTGCAGGGCGGGCCGCATGATAACGTAACCGCCGCTATAGCCATTGCCCTAAAAGAAGCAGATACACTAACATTTAAAGCATACGCAAAACAGGTGGTGAAGAATGCAAAGGTACTTTCAGAAACCTTGACAGGCGAAGGTTTAACATTGACCACTGGAGGCACAGATAATCATCTTATGGTTGTGGATTTTCGCCCGCAGGGCGTCGTCGGTAATATTGTTGCAGAAGCTCTGGAAGTAGCCGGCATAGTCATTAATTACAACGCAGTCCCGCATGATCCCAACCCGCCGTTTTATCCCTCTGGCATTCGCCTTGGGACGCCCGCTATCACCACCCGGGGCATGAAAGAGAAGGAGATGAAGCACATTGGCACATGGATTGCCGAAGTGATTCGTGAAGTTGCCCATTACCGGCTTCCTCAAGCCAAAGAAGACCGAAGTAAGTTTGTTGGCTCCGTTAAAAAGGAACTGTGGCGCAGTAAAAACCTCCTGGGTATAGCAAGTCAGGTCAAAAAACTTTGTAAGCAATTCCCAGTACCATAAATTCCTTAGGTGTAAAGCTAACCCACACCGGGTGTGTAAACGTACATAAGCTACAAGTCTTGTTAAAAGAGCAGAAACAGTCTATAATACCCATTATTACACACACTCATGATCATCTTCTTGTCGCATGAAAGCGAATAGGTGAGTGGCGGAAGAAAGAAGATATGGAAGAAATTACCCTTCAGGCACTTTTGGAAGCAGGCTGTCACTTTGGACACAAGGCGGAACGTTGGCATCCGAAGGCTGCATCTTTTATTTACACCGAAAAAGACGGGATCCATATTATTGATTTAGCCAAAACTAAAGCCGGGCTGGAAGCTGCAGCAGGGTTTGTCAAAGAGGTGACTTCAGGCGGCGGGGAAGTGCTGTTTGTTGGTACCAAACGCCAGGCCTCGGGTGTCGTGAAAGAAGAAGCGACAGCCGTAGGCGCGCCCTATTTTGTGGAGCGCTGGATCGGCGGATTTTTGACCAACTGGGAAAGCATTAAGAAAAATATTGATAAAATCAATCACCTCACGAAAGAACAGGAAACCGGTGCATGGAAAAAGTTCCCAAAACATGAACAGGTCAAGCTCGTACGATACCTTGCTCGTTTGAAAGTATTTTACGGCGGTGTGCTTTTGTTAACGGACGTTCCTAAAGCGTTATTCATTGTCGATGTGCGCAAAGAAGACGCGGCGGTGCGTGAGGGAAAACGCAGGGAGTTGCCGATTGTTGCCATGGTGGATACCAATGCAGATCCCACTGGCATGACGTATCCGATTCCTGCTAACGACGATGCCGTAGGCTCCATTCAATACATTACCCATGTGATTGCTCAGGGGTATAAAGAGGGCAAGGAACTGCGGCAGAAAGAAGGAGAGAAGACGAAAAAGCAGGAAGAGAAAAAGGAAGAAAAAAAGAAGTAGAATTAAATTATGAATATCTCATTGGATCTTTTGAAAAAACTCCGTGCGGAAACGGATGCAGGGGTAGCTGATTGCCGTCAGGCTTTGGAGGATACAAACGGCGATTTTGAATTGGCCAAGAAACTTCTCTTAGAGCGAGGTATTGAAAAAGCAAGCAAAAAAGAAGGGAAAGAGACCGGACAGGGTATTATCGCATCCTATGTCCATGCCAACGGCCAGGTGGGGGTGTTGGTTGAGCTTCGCTGTGAGACAGATTTTGTCGCCAGAACCTCGGAATTTAAACATCTAGCGCAAGAACTTGCTCTTCAGGTTACCGCAACTCATCCCAAAGACGTAAGAGAACTTCTGAAATCACACTATATCCGCGATGAACGCTTGACAGTGGAAGCACTCATGAAAAACGCAATCGCCAAGCTTGGCGAAAATATTACCGTGGGAACATTCAGCAGAATCTCATTGACTTAGGTGTCTTAAGTAACTTAAGATACTTAAGAATGATAGAACCCATTCTCACTAAGACTCGAGAGAACATGCGCCGCGCCCTCGAAGTTACCTCTACTGATCTTTCTTCTCTTCGTTCCGGTCGGGCTACTCCTGCACTGGTGGAACACGTGATTATTCCCGTTTACGGCGGTCAACGGCTACAAATCATGGAACTTGCGACCACGGCTGCGATGGATGCCAAGACGTTGGTGATTTCGCCGTTTGATCCCTCTATTATTGCAGAGATTGAAAAGGGACTCTTTGAAGCCAATATCGGGCTTACTCCGGTCGTTGATGGCGACATAATCCGTATTACCATTCCGAGCCTCACCCAGGAGCGACGTGCCGAATACTTGCGCCTTGCCAAAGCCAAACTAGAAGGCGGTCGCATCATGATCCGCCAAATCCGTCAGGAAGCCATGAAAGATATACGGAAGCTTGAAGCGGATAACACGATCTCCGAAGACGAACGAAAACACGGGGAAAAACTGGTACAGGAATTAACCGATGAAATTATCGCCGAAATCGATGGGTTAGGAGAAAGGAAGGAAGCGGAACTGATGCAAGTCTAAGAAATACTACAAATACTACAAATTTGTAGTATTTATCGGATTTGTTTATTTGTCGGATTATGTTGGTTACTGCCGTTGTTTTTCTCATTATTTTGTCTCTTCTCGTGTTTGTCCATGAACTTGGCCATTACCTCGTCGCGCGGCTCGTGGGTGTGAAGGTCGAAGAATTCGGATTCGGGTTGCCGCCGCGTATTATTGGCAAAAAAGTGAACGGTACCATCTATTCTCTCAACTGGCTTCCGATCGGCGGATTTGTACGGTTGGCAGGAGAAGACGGCGAAGAAACTGTAAACTTGAAAATTAAAAATGAAAAGTTAAAGGAATATTTTTGGATGAGGAGTAAAAAGGAACGGTCTTTGATTCTTTCTGCCGGTGTTGCGATGAATTTTTTGCTGGCTATCGTCCTTACCACCTATCTTCTTGCTGCTGTTGGGCTTACCGTACCGGATAATAAAGTGACGATTAAAGAAATCCAGGCTGATTCGCCGGGTGCGATAGTTGGACTTTCAGCTGGCGACGTCGTCGCGGCTATTACCTACGAGACAGATGGGCAACAGTCCACAAAGGAGTTGACGAGTGCAGCAGAACTGAAACATATCACCCTTGCGCACTTGGGAGAGCAAGTGATATTGACGATTGTCCGAAGCGGACAGGAGCAGAAAATTCCCGTGACGACGCGCAAAACCGTGGGTCCGGGCCAGGGAGCAATCGGGATAACAATTTCCGATACGAAGACGATTACATACTCCTGGCAACAAGCGCCCATAGAGGCGATAAAAATTAATCTTTCGCGAGCCAAAGAGATGGTGATTGGTATTGGGCAAATTATCGCAAGGCTCGTGACCTTCAAGCCGTTGGGAGCAGAAGTTGCCGGTCCGATTGGCATTGCCCAAGTCACCGGTCAGGCAGTCAAGTTTGGGTTCCCTGCCGTTTTGGAGTTTATGAGTATATTATCTCTCAACTTAGCTGTTTTGAATGTGCTTCCTGTCCCGGCGCTTGACGGCGGAAGACTCCTTTTCGTGTTTGCGGAAAAGATCTTGGGGCGGAAAGTGAAACCGGCATTTGAACGCTCTACCCACCAAATCGGCATGATTATTCTCTTTGTGCTCATTTTCCTTGTTTCCATCAATGATATACTCCGTCTTACCAGAGGGGGGTAAATGAAGCAACTAGTAAGCTACATCACCTGGGGATTCCTCATCCTTTTTG
>JACPFZ010000040.1 GCA_016182725.1 Candidatus Gottesmanbacteria bacterium | reverse complement strand
AAAGACCAAAAACCCGTTGCGATCGATACGAAAGGACCGCGATATCGATTTCTAAATTGGAAGCTGACGTCCGACCGCGAAACACGAATCAGCTATAATGCCGGAATGTATGTATGCAATTTTTGTATCTATGTGGTTTCTGGACTTCAGCAAACAGAAAATTTTAAATTCGCCCTTTTACATATTCCCCGAAGCGGTGACATTCAAAAAATGGTAAAATTTGTCGAATCAAGACTCGATAAGATTTAACAAGACGACAGAGGGCCGCGCGAAATTAACAAAAAAATAAACCCGCTATGTGCGGGCTTTGAGAAAAGAAAAAGCGAGCCATACGCTGATGACGCAAATCCACAAGAGAACCAGAAGAACTGCGCCCATTCGCCATCCTAGGACGGCTTTGGCGGCGATGCTGAAAAGAATGGATCCCGCGACCAATTCAATAAGCGAAGTTTTTGATGGCACGAGCCACGTTGTATCAAGCCACCGATCGTATTTGCCTTGAAACTGGGCCGCGAGAGAGTGTTTTGGGCTAACTACGCCGGTGATGGGTGAGAGATATTTTTTTGAAAACGGCCACAACCATGCGATGCCCCCGCCGCCTAAACCTTCTGTGTCATGGACAAAATGCCAGAAGACGCATAAAGGCGCGGCGATTGCCCAGAAGAAGCCGTCCGTGAATGCGCCGATTATGAATGCGGCCGCGATCATGATAAGCGGACGATGCGTAATGTATTCGTGATGGTTGCCGTATACTTTATGTTTCCAAAGGAACATGAAAGCTACATCAAAATCTGGCGCCAGCGCAAGTATTCCACCAAGGGCGTATCCGTATAATGCCGCGTTATATTCCAGAAAATAACCGAGCAAGAAAACGAGAAAAACGCCAACGCTGAAATCCAGGAACGCTGGAAAAGCACTTCCGGCGATTTTCAGTATCCACACTTCTCGCGCCTCCTTTTCAAGGTAAAAATATTTCAGAATCGATATTATCATACAGCGCACGAGGTTGCGAGAAAAATGCTTCGGCAGGTAAAATAGAGAAGCAATGAAATCGGACAGGAAACATGTCGTAGTCGCAGTGAGCGGCGGATTCGATCCGGTGCATGTGGGTCATGTGCGGATGTTCCAGAACGCCAAGAAACTGGGCGACAAGCTCATCGTCATTTTGAATAACGACAACTGGCTCTCAAAGAAAAAGGGGTTCGTGTTCATGCCCCAGCACGAGCGGAAAGAACTGCTTGAATCCATCGCCGGCGTTGATAAGGTTGTGCTGACGCGCCATCAGGCGAATCCCACCGACATGAGCGTGAACGCGGAACTCGCGCACTTAAAACCCGATATTTTTGTGAATGGCGGCGACCGGAAGCTCGGCAACGTCCCCGAAGTAGCGGTTTGCAATCAGATCGGATGCAAAATGGTCTTCAATATCGGCAAGGGCGGGAAGGTTCAATCCAGTTCGTGGCTCTTGAAGGCATACGTCCAGAACGCCGCCGATTGCCCCTGCGGCTCCGGCAAAAAATTCAAAAAGTGTCACATGGCGCATGGGTAAAATTATGGAAACCGATACCAAAAAGAGAATATTAAGAGACTTGATAAATCAGAGTAAGCTGGCTGTATTATCCACAGCAACCTCCGAAAACACATCAGAATCTGCGGTAGTTGAGATTTCCGCCAGCGATAATCTTGAGTTGATCTTCGATACCCTGCCGAGCTTTCGAAAGTATAAGAATCTAAAAAATAATCGGAATGTCTCTGTGGTGATAGGATGGGAGCCCGCAACGATACAATATGAAGGAATTGCGGTGGAGCTAGAAGACAAAGAACTGGAAGAATACAAGCAAATACACTTTCAGAAGTTTCCGGAAGCAGTTAAATTCGAGGAACTCGGTATTCGATTCTTCAAAATTATTCCAAAGTGGATTCGATATACCGATGTTTCCAAACAACCGTGGGAAGTTTTTGAAATAGAATTCCCTGTGTCATAGGTAAGAAGTTTATAAAGTGTCATGGGGCGTAGGGAAAGAAAATATAGATCATGGAAAAAGAACCAAAATTCAACCAGCAAGAATCAGCTCCTGAAGAAGAGATAAAAATCATTGACGGTAAAAAGTACCGCAAGGTCTTTAGCGGATACACGGTACGGCAATTTTATTCTCACGAAGGGCCGGGATGGGATCTTTTCCAAATCCAAAGCACCAGAGAAGAGCTGGCAAAGGAATACGGTATCGAGTTAAAGGACCTTAAAGATCGGCTGATGTTTGAACCCAAAGACCTGCCCGATGAACCATATTATCAATGGGAACTAGTTGATGAAGAAGAACAAAACGGGTAGGATAAAAACCTATGTTTCATCATCTATTCAAAGGTTGTTGCGGGAAGTGCGAGGAGGGGAATCCGCCAACTGGCGGAGGAGCGGGGATGCACATGTGCGGCCATCAGGGAAAGCGATGGCTTATGCTCGCGCTCCTTGCGGTTCTGACGCTTTGGGTGGGTGCGAAGTTCGTGGGTGAGGCCAAGAGCATCAACGGCCAGTTTCCGAATGTCCCGACCATCACCGTGACGGGCGAGGGCAAAGTGCTGGCAAAGCCGGATATCGGCATCGTCGCGTTCTCGGTGTGGCGCGAATCCAAGGACGTGGGAATGGCGCAAGAACAGGCGACCAAGGCGACGAATGCCGTCGTGGATTATTTGAAGGGCGCGGGTGTGGAGGATAAGGATTTGAAAACGACCTCGTACACCATTACGCCGATGTATGATTATACGGAATTCCGCGGGCAGACCTTCCGCGGGTACCAGATACGCCAATCGTTTGAATTGAAGATACGCGACCTCGCGAAAGTCGGCAGCCACCTGAACAAGATCGCGCAGTTGGGCGCAAATGAGGTCGGTTCGCTCCGGTTCGATGTGGATAATATCGAAGCGCTTCGTACGGAGGCACGCGCGAAGGCCATCGCGGACGCGAAAGCGAAAGCAAAACAGCTCGCCCGCGACTTGCGTGTGCGGCTCGACGACATTGTTTCCTACAGCGAATCCGGCGGATTCCCTGGCCCAATATTTTACGGAATGGCGGCCGGAGGCAAGGGCGGCGATTTTGAAGCAGCTCCGCCTGCAACGCCCACCGGAGAAAACGAAATCACGGTGACGGTGTATCTGGGGTACGGCATCAACGACTAAGCATGGTAGAACGCGTGACGCTGACAACAGAAGATGGCTGGACCATCGTCG
>JACPFZ010000041.1 GCA_016182725.1 Candidatus Gottesmanbacteria bacterium | reverse complement strand
AGACCTGGCCGTTTAGCCGCTCCGGCACCTTTCCTTTGGCGTTCCTGGGCAGAGTCGAACTGCCATCACAGCCTTCGCAGGGCCGCATTCTATCCATTGAACTACAGGAACATTACCTTTGTATTTTACTACGGAAGGTTGGTAAAGGCTAGACAGGTTTCTCCAGAGGAACTTTTTTGGTGAGCCAAGAGGCGGCGTTATCAACCCACGTTTTTTCCGGTTTCTCCAGAAAGGGAATATATTTTGCGATAGTTTCCCGCACTTTTTCTTTATTCTGATCACTCAATAGGATAATCGTCCGGGTACCAAAAATGGGACGAAAAACCAAAAGCACCTGTCCCCATTGCTCTTCAAACCAAAAATCCGCAAGTTCTTCCCATCGGTAGAAATGCCCTGCGCTGTCAATCCCAAGATTGGTGATCTTATGCGTAACCTCCTCCGGCGGCACGGTAGAGAGTACGTAGACGAAAAAGACGATAGAAAGGACGGCGGCAATCAGTAAAAACTCCCGCGCAAGGACTAAAATCACGAGGAGAAGAAACACGATCGCAGCGATATTGCGGTAGTATTCCGCATCCCGCTTCTTAAACAGCCGCGAAGGAGACGACCAGGAAAGCAACACTTCCTTGCGCTCTTCTTTTTGTGTTTCTTCTTCCTTATCCATAATTACGTAGAATACGATGGTTCATTTCCCGGTTTCCATTTAATACCACAACCGGAGCTTGGGTGCTGGTTGGAATCCACTGGTTTATCAGATAGCACAGCATCCAGTGCCGCACGAAGATCTTTTCCGGTTAATGGCTTATTATTCCCCGGTCGGCTGTCATCTACCTGACCACGATAGACCAGTTTCCTTTCTTGGTCAAAAAGAAATATATCCGGCGTGCAAGCAGCAGTATATGCGCGAGCAACTTCTTGCGTTTCATCATAACAGAGAGGAAATACAAATCCTTCCTCACGGACAAATTCAGCAAGTGATGCAGGTGCATCCACTGGGTATGCATCACTATCATTGCTGCTTATGGCAACAATTCCTGCATTTTTGTCTTTATAGTCCCGACCAATGCGTGCAAGTTCTTTTTTTACATGCTGGACATATGGACAATGACGGCAGATAAACATGACGAGAAATGCTTTTTTGTCAGCAAATACTGCAGGGGAAATTATCTTTCCACTTACGGTGTCTGGGAGCGAAAACTCCGGAGCTTTCGTTCCAAGCGACAACATAGTAGAACTTGCCATACGAATTTAGTATAACACAAATAACTGCGGAAGCGAGAGGATTCGAACCTCTGATGACCTTGCGGCCATACTGGTTTTCAAGACCAGCTCGATCGTCCACTCCGACACGCTTCCTAGAGTAAATTTAAGAAAATTTTTCTGCGGAGGAGGTGGGATTCGAACCCACGAGCCCTCACGGGCACGGCTTAGCAAGCCGCTCGATTAAACCACTCTCGCACTCCTCCTGTGTTGGTATTATACCAAGAAGCTAAACCTGCCGCTATAAATCTATCAAGCATTCCTCTGTTGCTATGTTTTAAAACATGATAACAAGACAGCCTATCGTGCTATTGTCACTCCCCAAACGAAACGCGCGCCGGCGCGTTTGAGCACGTTGGCAGCAGAACGCATGGTCGCGCCCGTCGTCCACACATCATCAAAAAGAAAAATTCTCATCTCCTTACCGTTGACAAATTTATGCTTAAGCATGGATTTGTCAAAATTGGGTTGGAGAGCAAAAACACCGTCCATGTTTTTCAAGCGCTTTTCCCGATCTTTTACCTCAACTTGTGATGTTGTTTCTCTCATGCGCTTTAATAGGTTATTCTGCATTGGGATTGAAAATCGCTGAGCTAATAAAGTACCCAATACTTCAGCTTGATTAAATCCGCGAAAACGTTCTCGAGACGGATGTAACGGGATCGGAATTAAGAAGTAAGAATTATGATTTACGAATTGAGAAACACAAAAAGAAGGAATAAGGCCAACAAATTCTTTGGCAAGGTCGGAAACAAAACGGTATTTCATGGATTTGACTGCCTTCTGGACTACTCCACGGTAATGGAAAAAGCTCGTGAGTCCATCCATCGAAAATCTAGCTTTACACATCCGATGTGTAAAGCCGCCCATTGAAGGCTTTGCGCATACCGGACAGATGGTTTCGTGCTGCCCAATTGGCTTAATCAAAAAAATACACTGAAGACAGAAGTACTTCCCTACCCTCCCGCAGCCTACACAGCGCTTTGGGAAAATAACATCGAGAAGATGCATGACTTCACTATATCATGCAAAAATTAGTGTGGAGACGGAGAGCAATGAACTCTCGTCCAGACGAATGATCTCAACATATCTACAGGCGTAGTCAATTCATGTTGTCGTCTTTTCTGTGGCCAACTGACAGGCTAGAAAAAACCAAGATGTATTATGCTTAGCTTTCATGGAACATCAAACCATGAAAGTGACATCTCAACTTTGTTTACACCGTACGTATCTCGTCGAGAAAAGAGTACATACGATGGCCCTTAGGCAGTAGCAAAGAGATATGCTCTCTGTCCTGCAAATCGGGCTGCTAAGGCTTGTTCAGCTTCAGCATTTATGGTTTTGATACGTGTTTAACGACTCCTTATCAAAGTCGGCCTGCAATGGTAAAGAGCATCAATCTGTCGAATCTTGTACGTCCCCTCGTCGAAGACTCCTCGGGGTAAACCCCAAAAATCCCTTCTTACTTCACCTTCCCCCGAAACTCAACTTCAAGCTCCCTTTTCTGGTCTTCTCGCCTTTTGGCCTCCCGTTTTTCGTACTGCTTCTTGCCGCGGCTAAGACCAACTTCGAGCTTGATGAGGGAGCCTTTAGTATACCAAACCAAGGGTACCAAGGTCAAGTTTGACCCTTCCACTTTACTCTTGAGGCTAACAATCTCCCTTTTGTGAAGGAGAAGCTTCCGGGTGCGTTTGGGGTCATATCCTTCGGGCCGAGCGAATGTGTAGGGGAAAATCTGCGCATTGACCAGGTATGCTTCCGAACCTATAAGCCGCACAAAGGCTCCCTCCAGGCTCGCGTGGCCGCCTTTGAGCGATTTCACCTCTGCGCCGGTCAGGTGCACGCCTGCCTCAAAGCGCTCCAGAATGGTGTAATCATGAAAAGCCTTTTTATTAACTAATCGCATAAGTGACGTAAGTAACGTAGGTTACTTAAGGTCCAAAGAATAGATCTTCCCATCGGCTAAAAGCAATATCTTTTTTGCCGCCACTGAAACTACAAACTGGCTGGGAGTAACATTCCCCTCCCATACATACTGTGCACGATATATCCCATCGGCATCAAGTACCACGATCCGCTTTTTGTCAGGTTCCAATACATACACCGTGTCTGATTCGTCACTTGCGTAGACGATGAGGTTGTTGCCCAATGCCGGCTCCACACCCTGCGGGGTGAAGCTCGCCTCCTTCCCCTGCGTAAACCGGAGAATTTTCCCATCACTCGTTCCTACGATAATTGACCCATTGATTGCCATCGAGGTGCTTTTGGTAAAATCCGGCAATGTATCAGGATTTAAGTATTCGCGGCGATCCGTAAATCCACTTTCGGTGGCCACATACTTCCAGATCCTGTTTTTTCCGGAATCCAAAAGATAGAGGTTGCCGGCAAAGGCAGTAAAACTTGCAATCGTCCCCCACTGGTCATCGTTTTTGATGACGGCCTGACGGGTGGTCTTCTCACGCGCCAATACCGCATGAATCCCATTTTCCGTAAATACGTAGACGGTATCCCCTTGGATGCCAACAAGGACACTTCCCGCAAAGCTCTCTCCGCCGGCAATCACCTGACCATTTTTGGAACTAATCCCCAGGGCATAGATCGTGCGGCCCGCAGCGTCTCCCATCGCAAGTGTATCCTCTTCCAGAGCCAGAGCACTGACCATCGCTCCTTTTTTGAGAAGTGACACGTCATAGAAAAGTTGCGGTTCGCTACGAGTCACTGCAAGGGACTGGGTGATAGCATCGGTAATCTGCGTATACAGGGCGCTCAAATTCTTGCCCTCCTTCGACCTCAGCGACGTCGTTTTGAGAAATGGCTCCAGTGTTGCCTTTGCCACAACCAGCCGCTCTCTCCCTTTGAGCGTGTTTAATGACACAAGCGCCATGCCCTCCTCAAATTGCTTCTGTGCTTCACTCATCGCTGCCAGAACGGCACGGGTTTTCGTGTTGCCGGCTTGTCTGACTAAACCCACGACAATACTTCCCACAAAAAGGAATAGAACGATGGCAACGAGGATCGCACGCTTGGGCGATCCCGAGGGTAATCCCGAGGGACGACGAAGTTTTGCGCGCACGCGAGACAGATGGTGGGGCCGAAACGAGCGAACTTTGGTAAAAAATGGTCGTCGCGAGGTAGGAATCGTTGGCTGGGCAACTGCTCCCATTTCTGCCATCACCTCACCCATCTCTCTTTCATGAAGGGCTTGTCCCGAGCGAGGCAAGGCCGAGTCGAGGGATTCCTCTTCTACGGCAACCAGCTTTTCCACTTGAAAAATCAGGCTTGCGGCGCCAGCCGTCCCGGCGTGCTCATGGAGAAGGAGGGTGAGTTTTTCCGCCGCTTCCCGGGGAGAGAGGTGATCAAAAATTGTGGAAAGTTTTTCTTTTGCTACCTCACGCACGAGTCCTCTGGTTGCCAGAAGCACGGTATCTCCCTCTTGCACTTCTCCGGACATACTTCCCGCCGAACCCATGAGAAGCGAAAGATCGCTCCCCCGCTTAAGATACACACTGCCGGTTCCGGAAAGGACGAGGTAGACGACAGAGCCCACCGGAACAAGGAGAAGAAGCGAAACCACATCTTGTTGACTCACTTCTTTCACAATTGCCTCAGCGCCAGCAAGACTCGTGATCGGATGGGAGAGAAGTCTACTTAGATGGGAAAGAATGCGGATACCGTGGGCCAGAGCATCCCCACCTAGCCGCTCTACTTCAAGGGCACCGTACGCATGGGGCAACACGAGTACCTGTCCCCAGTGGGTTTCATCCACCACGCCAACGACAGAGGCAACAATCGGTTGTATCCGCATACCTAAAGAAGAACAAGGGCAAGTCCAATGATGCCGAGGGCAGCGAAAAAATGAATAAGAACGAGAATCCGCAAGATCGGTTCAAATGTTTCTTCCAGAACATCAGCCATCAACTGCTCCTGACGCACTAAAATACCGGCAAAAGTCGCGTAGAGGGCAAGCCCTACCAATACCAGGAGCTTTACCGTCAAAAAAGCAAGAGGTTCAATGGACGGAGTCATATACCCCCACCTCCATCAATGAGACTTCTGATGGTTTGCACCACGCGGTTTGGAAACGGCACTTTTTCAAATTCCAAATTAGGCATTTCGCCTGCGGTTTCTATAGTGACATTTCCGTAATTAAAAATCGTCGCCAAAATGCCGCCGGTCGTGTAGTGAATGTCTTGAATTTTGTTAAGTTCCGCCTGGGAAAACTGCTTGTATAAAAGATACAAAAAATCAATATCCACGATGCGCTCATTGGTGACAATGTAAATATTGAAAAACCAACTAATGAAGTTAGCAAGTATAAATCCAAAGGTCATGAGATACCAAAAGAGGGTACCGACAATGAGGTACCCAGGAGGAATCGCAAGCGGCAACCGGAGCAGTCCAAAGGCAATGGGGAAAAGAATCGTCGGCGCGGAAAGAAGAACTGCGGCGAGTGCAAGCCACGGCACATTCACGATGATATGCTGGCGAAGAAATAGTACAACGTCTTCTTCAGCTTCCTGCGTTTCAAAGTGAACGCCGTCCGGGTGCATGGCAAACATAGTCAGCGGCCTGACGGGAACATGGGGAGGATGACCCACAGAATGAGTGAGTTTTATCGTTTTTTTATTACTAGTGGGCTTGCCCGCCGAAGCTGTAGCGGAGGCGGGAGCTTCAAAGATAGTCGGCACGGCCATCATTGTACTACGTCTGTCTACCTTTTCTCAACATTAAACAAAGGTCCGACGATTTGGATATTTGCTGGAGCACGCAAATTGAAGAAATTCCGAAACTCCGCTCCGTCAAAATCCCTGCTCCCCGCATCCCCGGATACATGAACTTGCGTCGTCCTGCCGGTGCCGCGATCCCAATCCACGCTCAAATCACTAATATTGTTAAACGCTCCAGAGCCAAGTTCCGATTTGACACGTCCCGCATCCCACGTGTCCGTTCCTGCCGGATTGGGTTTATCCGGCTGGTACAAATGCTCACGCGTTGAGGAATCCTGGCGGGCTAATAGAATAACATTGACAATATCAGCAAGTTCTTCCGGTTTGAGCCATGCTGTTTTCTTGTAAGATGCTCGTGATCCCCAATCACAATAAAACCATGGAGATCCCCGATCAAATGCCGAAGAAAATAAATCGGAAAAACTGTTAATGGATGAAGAAGCATCAATAGCGCGCTTGGTCCACGGCGTACTACTCCACCCTTGTAAATCACCGGAGGAAAACACATACCCTCCATGAGTTGAAGAATACCACGCTTTAATAGGATTGCCACCCTGTACCATGACTTTTCCTGCTGTATCATTTACAGCCTGTTCCCATGTACCTCCTTTAGGATTAGTTTGGAAAACTTGACACCACTGATTAGCACAAATAGATCCACTTCCATTATTCGTTGCAGCTAAAACATACGATCGAGCAGCTACGGCTTGCGCCCGTAATGAATCAATGGGCCAACCGACTGGAACCTCATATATTCGTTTCATATAGTCCTCTAAACTTCCGCTCCAAATAATATTTCCATTATTGATACTGTTCCCATTATTTACTTTAATTTGCAGGTTGGTATCAAAATTCTGATATCCATCAAAGGTATAATACGCATGCAAAATTTGATCATATCCTTGTCCTGCGTCTGCTCTTCCTTTAGCGCCCCATTGATTCATGCCGACACGATTGGGTACACCGAAGGTAAACATGGCAAACCGAGGAGAAAAGCCGGGGTCAATCGGCCGGTCATCCACGCATCCGCCCATGAGACCCGCACTGCGGGGAATATTAAGACCCGCCAGTTTTTCCCCTAAAAATTCCTGTTGTCTGCTAGATATTTGCGCAATGAGACTTTGCAGCTTCGATTGATAGGCATCGGCATCCGCAACGAGCTTGCGCACCGAAACCGCACGGCGGTCCGTATCAGCTTTGAGGATTGCAAGCGTCGCTTTTTCTCCTTCTAACGCTTTTTTCTTATCCTCCAATTCTTTGACGGAAAGCGCTGTTTGAGCAATGACTTTTTTGTCTTCATTAATCACTGCTTGCTGGTATCCGATGGTTCGAAGGACCGAACCGATATTGGCAGAAGAAAGGAAGAGCGCGATAGGATGAGTCGTAAACGAGCGAATATAGAAATGCCGAATCTTGCTGCTTGCAATACTCAAAAACCCTTCGAGTTCTTTCTCCCCTATGGCAATTTCGATGGTCTTTTTGGCAACATTTGCCTCAAGCGTTTTAATTCTTGCCTGAAATGCCCGGATAGCAGCCTCCATCTTCCGCAACTCATCCCTGTGGGGTTTTACTGCTTTCTCCATACTTTGTAACGCTTCTTGGCACACTTTATTAATGTCATTTAATAAAGAATCATTGTTTGCTGCCTGAATAGTACTTGGATCACACTCCACTGCAAAAACCGGACGAGGAGCCACAAAGCCCACAATCGAATACAAAAGGAGTGCGATACTGAGAAATTGAACAACTTTTTTCATGGCGGATATTTTCTATTGTACCATGCCCATGAGATCAAAAAACTGTATAATAAGTTTTGGATCTCAAAACAATTTATTGAAAAAGGAGGAATATGAACCATCCATTGAATCCATTTAAAAACCTGAAGCTTGACCAGGAAGAGCAGGAAATTACGGAGGCTATAGAAAAAGGAAAAGTTACTCCCGTAGCTCATATGGAGAAAGAAAAGAAACGTTTACAAGCTATTGCGCGGGCAACACTGAATAAAACCAAAAACATCAATATTCGCCTGATGGAGCGGGATGTGCAGAAACTCAAAACGCGCGCGCAGGCGGAAGGCATCCCCTACCAGACGCTGGCAGCCTCCATCCTGCACCGCTTCACGGCTTCCGCAGAGTAGAAAGGCTCGATATCATTTCGAGCATCCCAGTAGCGTCTTCTTTTTATTTCTTGAAGATTTGATGATACAATGAAAAAGCCATGAAGAAACTGGCTGCCCTGATTGTTATATTACTCTTTGTTCTTTTGGGCGCTCTCGAAGCGCCTCAAGTTTTTGCAGAGGCAACTCTCAAAGAAGGCGATGCGTGTCGCGGCACAGGACCTGTGAATCTCGATCGCCCCTGGTGCTGGGATGCATGTCCCGGAGGTACGTATCAGCAATATCCAACGGGATATGCATTTTGCACGGCAACTCCAAGCGAAGATTGCAGTATTAGTGTTCAAATAACAACTAACCCAGATAAGACATTTAATCTTGGAGTAAGCATAAACACCACATTTCTGATGCCAAATACAACAAAAGAAATAGTTATTGATACTGGACTTGGCGGCAGACCTCATCAATCATTTACCGTTCCTCCCAACACTGCATCCATTCAACTGGGTTTTGGCCCGCTTGATACTAGCTATAGCGGAAAAACATATCCTGTATATGTGCGTTACCCCGGTATCGAAGCAAGTGGACAATCGCGTCAAGTAGGTAGTTGCGCTACACAAGCCACATTTAGTCCGAATGCTCCATCCGCAACAACTACCAATCCTCTTGCCCCTGTTCCCCAGGTGCCTGGGCTATTCTGCGACCGTACAAAAACTCAAGTGAAAACTGCGCTTGGATGCATACCGACGGATCCATCCGCTTTTATCGCGGAGGTGCTTACCATCGGCATCGGGATTGCTGGCGGGATTGCGTTTCTCCTGATTCTCTTCGGCGGGTTTCAGATTTTGAAGAGTACAGGCAATCCGGAACAGCTCAATGCAGGAAAAGAGCTGGTCAGTTCTGCGATTGCCGGCTTACTGCTCATCATTTTTTCCGTATTTATCTTGAAAGTGATCGGCGTTAATATACTAGGGATACCGGGATTCACGGGATAATATGATAAAGGTTTTTGCACAATCACTCACTCTTCCTTCAGAACCAGGACAAACTCCTGTAGTTATCGAAGGACCAGTGAAATGGGCAACCGACATTGGTGCCATCATTACCAAGGCGATTCCCTTTATCTTTGCTTTTGCAGGCATTGGCCTTCTCATCATACTTATTGCCGGCGGGTTTGGGGTACTTACCAGTAGCGGGGATGCAAAAAAGCTGGCAGGTGCGAGTCAGCGCATCACGTATGCAATAGTGGGATTTATTGTGATTTTTACTGCCTTTTGGGCGGTACAACTTGCTGGAAAAATCCTGGGCATTCCGGAAATCCAAAGCACATTCAAGTAGTAATATAAAAGTTTAGCTTTTCGAAAAGCTAAACTTTGAACTCATTTACCGAACCTCCGCTGACGGCTTGCATATTCTTCTAAACAGTCATCAAGTTTTTCTGGCATAAACTCCGGCATGTACCAGGAAGGGAAATAAAGCTCGCTGTATTCGCTTTGCCACAGCAGAAAGCCGCTCAATCGCTGTTCCCCGCCAGTGCGGATAATAAGTTCCGGGTCAGGAATGCCCGCAGTGTCAAGAAGTTGCGAAAAGGTATCTTCAGTCACCTTCCAGGTGGGCGGCGCCTGTCCCGAGAAGGCTCGAGGGAACTCCTGGAAGGTGTTTATTGCTCGTAGAATTTCATCGCGGCCGCCGTAGTTGAGTGCAAAAATCGCCGTAATCTTCGTATTGTTCTTCGTCTGCTCAACAACCTTTTCCAATGCATTTTTAATGCTCATCTCAAACTGAGCAATATCGCCGATAGTGCGAATACGCACGCCTTTTTCGTGAAGCCTACCCCATCGTTTTGCAATCACATGCTTAAAAATCTTCATAATACCGGCTACCTCTTTTTTATCCCGCTGCCAGTTTTCCGTTGACCATGCCCAAAAGGTAATGTATGAAATACCACGATTGGCCGCATGTTCAACCAATGGAACAAGGATGTTGTCCGCAACCCTCCGGTGTCCTTCTAATACCGGCAGGTTATGCTCTCTCGCCCATCTACGGTTGCCATCCATGATTATTGCTATGTGTTTGGGAATCATACGAGATGCGCGCCCTGCGCAGGTTTATTAATAACAACGCTCTCAACATTTGGAAGTATGCGAACCTTCCGGCTGACTTCCTGCGCATTGTTTGCCTCACAGATGAGGTGCACATTGGGACCGGCATCAATGGTGAAGTACACCGGTAGTCCTTCGTCTCTCCATTGAATGACTGATTGAATAATATCCATCGTTTTTCCACTCCAGTAAAAAAGCGATGGTGTCTGGCTCATCATCACCGCGTGCATATTGATTGCTTCTTCCTCAATGGCCGGACCCAGTATCCCTAAATCTTTCTTTTTTAAACCCTCTTTTACCTTCTCAATCCTCTCGTTGATCCCTTCAACCCGAGCATGGAAAAATGGACTGCTGGTTGCTGCCTCGTGGCCTTTGGTTGACGAAATATTCTTTTCCGATGAAGCAACGATCACCAGTACGTCGCAAAGATCCCAATAGTCTGATGGGTAAAGCGAATAGGCATAGGAATCTTCAGATGATTCCCCGACTTTCCATTCCACAAACCCATCAGGAATACTTCGACAGGCTGATCCCGAACCAATACGTGCAAGGATTGATAGCTCTTTTTCATCAAAAGATAAGTCAAGCGCTTTGGCCGCGGCAAGCGTCAAGGCAGCAAACCCGGAGGCAGAGGATGCTATGCCGCTTCCCTTGGGAAACGTATTTTTTGTTTCCACATGAGCAAAAAGTGCATTGCCTTTGAGTTTTCTTAATCGATCTAAATGTTTTGAAACGCGTGCCACCTCTTCTCCTTCTAAACCCTCTACTTCATCTTTCGTAAAACGAGGAGAAAACTCTACCGTCGTCGTGGTGTATGCCTCACTTAGATTCATGGAAATCGAGTCGTTCCATGGAAGCCGCAACGCCTCATCGCGTTTGCCCCAGTACTTGATGAATGCGATGTTTGCCGGTGCAACTGCTGTTACCATAAAAAGAATTACGATTTACGATTTAAGAATTAAGATAAAAATTTCTTTGTGTTTATTCATAATTCGTAATTCATAAATCATAATTCAGATTCTGATCGTACTCCTTCTGCATGCGTCCGAACATCCATCACTTGCCCACCTGCTTCTTGAATGGCCTTAGTGATTTGGGGTTTACCCCCAGCGGAGTGAAGGGCAATCATGCAATCGCCGCCGCCGGCACCTGATAATTTTGCTCCCCAGGCACCGGCTTTTTTTGCCGCACTAATGAGATCCTCTAATTTCTGCGAACTCACGCCTAAATCTCGAAGGTACTCCTGATCAAAATTCATGAGTTTACCCAATCTCTCCCAATCCTTCGTAACTAATGCGTCTCGTCCTTGCAACACCAGTTCACCAATTGCACTAAAGATTTTATTTACTTTTCCCGGATATTCTTTTTGCTTTGCCGCAACCATGTTAATGAGCGTGGGCGTATCTGCTTTCACTCCTGTATAACCCACAACCAATGGAATTTCGTTCGGCAAGGGTTCGATAACTTCTCCTCCTTTTTTGAAAAATAATGTGCCGCCATACACTGCCGCTGCGATGTCAAATCCAGACCCAACACCTTGGATGTCAAGCGTCACTTGATAGGCAACATCAAAAATCTCCCGTTCGGTCATCGGTATTGCAAATACCAAACTCAATGCTTTAATGGTTGCCACCGATACCGCAGATGATGAACCAAAGCCCACTTGGCTCGTAAAGTCACTGCGGATAGAAAGCGATACGCCATGATGTTTCACTGATACACCTTTGGTCCCGCGAAGCGGGATCTGGCTCCGCCAGACAAAAAACTTCGCAACGGCCGCATCCACAAACTTAGTTTCCTTAGATTGCGGCGCATCAACGGTAATCTTGCCATCATCAGTCTTTTTTGCACGTACATACAGCCGCTGATCAACTGCGGTCACGATGCACGGATAGCCGTAGACCACGGCATGTTCGCCCATAAGCATCAACTTTCCTGGTGCTGACACAGTTATCATAGCTTCAAAAGGGGTGGCCTTAAAGGGGTCACCCTATTTACCATCAAACCGTACTCCCTCTCCTCCCAGTGTTATTCTTTTAATCGTGTAGCCGTACGGCTTGCACAATTGTTCAATAGTTGCTGGCTTTCGATGATAGCAAAGCAAAAATCCCACGCCTGCTCGCCTCCCTCCGCCGCCAAGAATTTTTGCCGCGCCCCCAGCTTTTTCAACAGCTCGAATAAGCAGGGTCACTTTTTTACTCACGACTCCCATACCTTCTAACGTTCGTTCACCAATTTTGATCGCATCCAGAAGCTCATCTTCCTTCCCTTCTTTGAGCGCTACAGTGATTCTTCTCGTCTGTTCTTCGTTTTGATCAAATAATCTTTTCATTTGTAATTTGTAATTTGTAATTTGTAATTTTACGAGTTCCACCATCTCCCCCGTCGTCTCTTTGGGCTTCCCGGTATCAATAAGAAAAAAGTGATTGAGGTTTTTGGGCAATCGAAACGGAAGTTGCCAAATACTTTTGAGAAATTCCAATTCTTTTCGGAACCATAAAAATCCACCAAACGTGATCGCTGTATTGTCGCCTCCTGACGGATTCCCGTGCTGCTTTTTCTCTACCTCATAGGCTAACTGATTGATGACCGTCGGATTCCAGAGTTTTTTGACTGCATACATCGTGGCGGCCACTGTGGCAACCGCTAATGCTGCCGATGAACCCAAATGGAACCCAAATGGAATATCCGAAGTCACGATAACTTTAAAGTTCGGTAAGCGATCAAGTTTATACTCTTTCCGCACGATATCCATCGCATACGAGACTACTTCACTAACTTCCTTCGCTGGTGCAATGATTTGAGGCTTACCCTCTTCAAGAGATACTGATAAACGGAGATTTACCGCAGATAGTAACGCTGGCTTCCCATAAACCACGGCGTGTTCTCCCATCAAATGCACTTTACCTGGTGCGCTAACGGTTACCATAAGAAACTGGCTTCACTTTAATCCCGTAGGGTATGACACCATCTCCTGTTTCAAACACTTTGCGGATAACCGTGACCACTTTCTGACCGATCACCAGATGTTTTTCTTCCCAATCCACAAGTTGCGCAGTAATCCTCCTATCCGCTAGTGTCACTACCACCACTGGATATGGGGCTTGATTGGTAAAATCTCCTGGAGGCACACGAATAAGCGTCCATGCCACAATGGTGCCCGTTTTCCCAACGAGTTGAACAATCTTTTTCTGATTTCGCCAAATTTTAATAGGACTGATCATAACTACGATTTATGAATTATGATTTATGAATTACGAATGAAAACTTATTTCTGCTTTTATTCTTAATTCGTAAATCGTAAATCGTAATTCTTTTTTAATATATGAACAACAGCCGTCGCTCCTGATCCTCCCACATTTTGCGCAAGACCCACGCGAGCTCCGGCAACTTGCCGCTTTCCCGCAGTTCCACGCAGTTGATGGACAAGTTCTACCATCTGTTTTATACCGGTTGCTGCTACCGGATGCCCGCAGCCTTTGAGACCTCCGGAGGGATTAACAACCAATCTTCGATTCCGGGAATCCCTTGGATTCCCGGAATCTGGTAATGAAGTTTCTCCCCGCGCAATCGCCCTTGCAGCTTTGCCTTTTTTATAAAATCCTAAATCCTCCATTGCCAAAATCTCCGCAATAGTAAAACAGTCATGAACCTCTGCTACATCAATGTCATTTGGTCCAACTCCTGCTTTTTTATAAGCATGGCTTGCTGCTTCTTGCGTAGCAAGTAACTGAGTCAAACTTTTTCTCTGAGCAAGCCCCAGTGTATCGGTTGCCACCTCTGAGGCAACAATTCGTACTCCTTTGCGACTTTTTGTTAAGACAACTGCTGCCGCTCCGTCAGAAATTGGTGAACATTCTAAAAGTGTGATTGGATCAGCAACTTTTGAACTTTTCATAACATCTTCGACCGTAAGCGTGTTGTGAAATTGGGCATTCGTATTCAGGCTTGCATGAAAATGGTTTTTCACCGCAATAGAGGCGAGTTCTTCTTGAGTAGTGCCAAACTTCTCCATGTGAGAGCGGGCAAGCAGTGCATACAGCCCTGGAAACGTGGCGCCGGATAAGCGCTCTTCGTCACTTCCGGCACCCATCAAGGCAGTTGCTACATCTTCCGGCTTGTGGTCGGTCATTTTTTCCACTCCCAACACCACCATTATTTCGTACTGACCAGAGGTAATGGCGTTTACTGCGGCGTGAACGGCAAGTCCTCCGGATGCACATGCGCCTTCAATCGTAAACGCTGGCACATGCAGTCCTAACTCTTCTGCAAAAAACGGCCCCAGGTGTTGCTGGCCAGCAAGCGGTCCGGCGAGCATATTGGCAACAAACAAAGCGTCAACCTTTTTTTGGTCAATACCTGCATCAGCAAGCGCTCCCTCTACTGCCTCACGCGCCAATTGCCTCGGGGAAGTCCCCCACAATTCACCAAACTTAGTAGTAGAAGCACCGATGATAGATACCATAAAAAAATGAATTACGATTTACGAATTACGATTTACGAATAAACACAATGCAATACGTTTTTTGTTTTCCATTCATAATTCATAATTCTTAAATCGTACTTCTAGATTTTGTGTGTCTGTTTCAAATACTGCACGTAGTCAATGTATGTTTTGTCGCCAATTTGCTCTTGCACCATGGGTTTTCTTTTCGAGATCTCGCGGGTTACCTCCCAAAGAAATGCGTCACTGCCTGCCCCAGACCCGTACGACACCATAAAAATCTTCTCCCCAGGTTTTGCAATATCCAGAACCGCCGCTAAACCGAGCATGGATGAAGCAGAATAGGGATTGCCGATTGTATCAACGGTGAGAGACGGCGCAAGCTGCTCTTTACTGAATCCTAAGCGCTTGGCCACTTCGCGCGGGAATTTGCCATTGGGCATATGAAAAACGCAGTAAGAAACATCCGATGGACTCATCTTTGTTTTTTCCATAAGTAATTTGGAAGCTCCCACAACATGCGCAAAATATGCCGGCTCACCCGTGAATCTCCCCGCATGGGATGGATATCGGATACCATCCCGGCGCCAAAAATCCGGCGTGTCCGATGAGTACGAAGTATATGCCAGGAGTTCTGCTAAAAGGCGCTTTGAACCTAAAATGTATGCGGCTCCGGCACAAGCAGACGTATACTCCAACGCGTCATGCGGCTTACTTTGTGCTGTATCGCTCCCTATTGCCAACCCATACCTAATATGTTTTGCCTCAATCAGTCCGGCAATTGCCTGCATGCCCGCGGTCCCTGCTTTACATGCAAATTCTAAATCCGCCGCCAAGTAGTTGTTGCCCACTCCAAGAAGTTCTCCAACAATCGTTGACGTAGGGTTGACTGCGTACGGATGACTTTCGGATCCTACAAACAGCGCGCCTATCTCCTTTACCCCGGCTTTGCCGGGGCTTATCCCCCCTATTGCCCGTATTCCTGCCTCGATGGCAACCGTTACCGCGTCTTCGTCAATCCCGGGCACAGATTTTTCGGCAATTCCCAGCGATCCGATAACCTCTTCGGGATTTTTCTTCCATGCGAGAGCAATATCGGAAAGCCTGATCCGATACCGCGGAATATAGGTGCCGTAACTTATGATTCCTATCATATAAGTCTTGTTAGTCAAATACGTCTTATTTGGACTTGCCTCGGGCAAGTCGTTGGTGTGCTTGTGCGAGCGTGCCTTCTTCAAGTGACGCAAGAAGTGATATCTCTCCTGCCAATACCGCCGCGCCAATAACTTCAGCAAACTTCTGTGCATTCTTGCCCTCATTGCCTCCGGCAACACCTAATATCGACAGCGCTTCTTTTTGTGTAGCCAGTCCCGTACCGCCCCCCACGGTCCCTACCATAATATCTGGCAAATAAATACTCACATAAAGCGACTCTTCCGACTCACCCCCTAGGTGTGAGGAATTCTTCACCTCGGGGGTGGAAAGCACTTCACACGTTGTTATCCCTAAACTTCCTTCAACCACATGTGCCATGTCTTGACCAGTAGCCAAAAAGATTGCGGCAATCACATTGGCAAATTGGGCATTAAACCCCAAAGAGCCGGAAATAGCCGATCCAATCATGCATTTGGCAAGCCATACATCATACACTTTTTTTGCAGTCGTTTTAAGCGTTTTCTTTAACACTTTTGATGGAATAGTTACTTCTGCCCATACGCGCTTCCCCCGTCCGGAAATGCTATTTAACCATGCCGGCTTTTTATCAATGTCAAAGTTTCCCGCAACCGATACACCCTTTGCACGAGTTTTTACTTCGATGTATCGATACATCGAAGTGGTAGCAATCGTTGCCATATTCATCCCCATCGCATCCTGCGTATCAAAAAAGAATCGAACATAGACGTTTTTCCCAACGACGCGGGTCCGCAGTTTTTTCAACCCAAGGTGTAAAGATGTTTTTGCCGCAACCTTACCTAACTCTTCAACATGCGTGTCAATCCATTTCTTTGCATTCAAGCTCTCGATAATGCCGCTTGTTGCAAACACCGGCCCGCGGGTCACGCCAACGCTTTCCACCGCAACGGTTGCTCCTCCGCTTTGCGTAATGGCTTTGCACCCGCGGTTGATCGATGCCACAAGCGCGCCTTCCGTCGTTGCCAATGGAAGGTAATAATCGTGTTCTTGTTTTCTATTCGTAATTCGTAGCGGCCCTGCCACACCCATGGGGATCTGGGCAATCCCGATCATGTTTTCGCAATTTCGGCTCGAAGCAATGGCCTCATCCAGACTAAATGAACCGATGTTGGCAAGTGAAACACCGACTTCTTTTCCCAGAGCCTCTCTGCGGTCTTTCCCTGATTTGAAACTTCTTATATTCATAATTCTTAAATCGTAATTCGTAATTCTTTTTTTACAGGAATGGCACCTTAAATACTCCGAGTTTATACATGGCAAAGCTATACAATGCAAAAATGGGCGCGGCGACGATAGCGACCACGACAATTTTCCCCAAATCCAACCGCAACCCAAAGCGCAGACTTAAGTATCCAAGGAGTATCTTCCAAAAAAGAATGGTCGCGCTGATCACAAGATAGAGCATGCTAAAAGCAACACCCAATGTCCGTGTCGTTCTGGGCGGCGGGAGGATAAGATACAGGATGGATGTCATCAAAAACCAGGCAATGGTCGGGAGCATGGTGTATCCCCAGGCCAAAACAAATCGCGAAAACGTTCCTTTGCCGCCAACGATGGTACCAACAGTCCAGAGTGTCGCACTCACTAAGAAAAAACTCACGCCGGCAGTTCCTACAAGTACCATAAACTGACGGGTCAGAAGAAAAGGCCGCAATGTGTCTTCTTTCACCAGGCTCGCCAGAGCAAAATACCCGGCAAGAAGAAGACCAATAGGCAAAAGCTCCACGACACTTCCCCGGTCAACGATCCGTCTGTACGTTTCATAGGGCCGGAGGATGAGACCAAGGCTATTTTTCCCAAAGGCAACACCACTGACAAGAATCTGGTCAACACGGTCCATTAATGAATGAGTCGAAGTTGCGACCTAAAACCCTTCGTCGAAGATTTACACTGAGCTTCGAATGTGCTCCTCAGGGTAAACCCGCTTAAAACCCTCTTTGCAGAAGGGTAACGAGGAAGGTAATGGCGGACCCGAGAATCATATATAGTCCTATAACTCCTATAAGGCTTATTCCCACAAGCCATGGCCATGGCATGACTTTTAAGCGCTTGGTAAGCTTTTTATAGGGCCGTGTCAAGGGCCCGAGCGTTTGCGGCGGCAAATCCGTGACTTCCTCCCACCGCTTCACAAATCGCGCGTAGGTTTTCGTTTTCATATAATCTTTATAATTTTTATAAATTTTATAATCGTTATAGATTCGTAAAGTTTTCGACAAATGCCTTTCTCGCCCGAAAAAGCTGCGACTCGGCACTTTTAAACGTAATGGTAAGTTTTTTAGCAATTGCACTCACCGGCATGTTTTCCAGATACTTCAGGACTAAAATCGTACGGTAGCGTGGCAGAAGCCTCGAAAGAACCTGTCTTATTTTTTCTTTCAGGAGCGTTACATCCAATTCTTCTTCGGGGTTAAGAAGCGGCGAAATGAGGCTAGAAAGCTGCGGCATCTGGGAAAACACAATATGTTTTAACTTTTTCCTGCGGTAAAAATCAATAACTTTGTGTTGGCAAATGGAGTACAAAAAGGTGCGTAAGCTTGCCTTGCCTTCAAAATCACGGAGGGCCTCAAGGAAGGCATAGAGCGTATCCTGCAGAATCTCTTCGCAATCCTCTTCGCGGTCAACTTTTGCGCGGATAAATTGGGTAAGCTTCGGGCTGTATGTGTGGTAAAAATAGGAAAGAGCACGGCGGTCGCGGGCAAGAATGTTGGTAATGAGCTCCGAATCTGTCATACGCGTAGGTAACTATATCACGGATCCCCGTGTTTGCACAAATAATGATGGACTTGATACAATGTGAACATGGAAAAAATTTATGCTGTAGTAGACATAGCGAATGATCCTAATTTAAAAGGAATTAGACCATTTCAAACGTTTGGCGATTTGGTCAATGTCATCGTCCGTAATTCCTTGGTGATTGCCGGCATCATCGCCTTTATTTTGTTGATTGTTGCCGGATTTCAGTTTATAGTAGGAGCAGGCTCTGGTGATCCCAAAAAATTTGAACAGACGCGGACCACCATCTTGATCGTACTTATTGGACTGATTCTTGTGGTGGCGGCCGTGTGGATTGTGCAAATTGTCGAAAAATTAACCGGGCTTAACTTACTAAGCCCTACGTAACCTATGATCATACCGAACGTTTTTGCGCAAAACACAGGCGGCATTGTTGGCACCATCACCAATCCCCTCACCTACGGCAGTGCGCTCGGCGGCGGCCTCATCCTTTTTTTCACCAATATTCTGCGGATTTTCTTCGTGGTTGCTGGTATGCTCGCCTTGTTAAACTTCATGATCGCCGGCTTCCAGTACATGACTGCTGCTGGCGACGCTAAAGCATTGCAGGCTGCCTGGGATCGCATCTGGCAATCACTTCTCGGGCTTATCCTGATCGTCGGGTCCTTTGCCTTAGCGGCTCTCTTTGGGTATCTCATCTTTGGCGATCCTGGCTTTATTCTCAATCCTAAAATCTATGGACCAAAGTAAACTACTTGCACAAGTTGGGACAGAACTGGGAGCGGGGAAATACCGAATTGGTGGCGAAGGATTGGGGCCCTTTGGCAACATTGCTCTGGACCCTACCGTTGCGCTTGTTGCGGTCACCAGAGTGATTTCTAACATCGTCGGCGTCATGACCATTGCCGCAGGCATCTGGTTTCTCCTACAGCTCCTTCTTGCCGGCATCAACTGGATAAGTGCTGAGGGAGACACCAAAAAACTTCAGCAGGCGCAGCAACGGATTACGAGCGCCTTCCTGGGCCTGCTCATTGTGGTCATCGGCATAATTTTCCTTTCCTTAGCCAGTAAATTCCTCGGCTACGACCTTTTGATTACTAGTCCTGGGGATCTTATTAACCGCTTAAGAATTACACCGTAACTATGGAAATATTGGCACAACTCACCAATCCCGTCCTTCCACCGCAGCTGGGAAACCTGAGTCCAGAAGGAGGCGGGCCGGCATTTGGCAAAATCGTCAGTTCCTTAGTCGGGCTTCTGTTTATCCTTGCCTTCCTTATGTCGCTTTTCTATCTGTTAACCGGTGGCGTGGCCTGGATCACAAGCGAAGGCGACAAGGCAAATCTGGAAAAAGCACGCAATAAAATCACCCACGCTATCGTGGGACTCATTGTCGTTGCCGCGGCATTTGCAATCTTTCGACTCGTCGGACAGTTTTTTGGCCTGGATATCGGCAACATCCCTTTCCCGACGATTCAATAGGGTATTCAATAGGGTTTATCCTGAGACCGTTCTTATGGCGAAGGGCTTGACAAGGGGTGAAACAATGAGCAACAATAGAAAGTGCGCTATGCTGAAAGCGTATTTGTAAGGGAGCCAGGTAGTAGAATTTCGACACGCGGTCTATACTTTGCCGTATTATCGAGACTACCTGCAAATATAAGAAATGTTTTTTAAGAAAGGAGTTTTGAGATTTTGACCGTGTAAGGCAAAGGTCGAAATTTCACTACCTGGTATGGCAGAAAACCTGCTCGCACAAGCAAACCTGAATATTCCACAACCCACAAACGTGGCGATTACCGACTTTGGAAAGCTCATTTCCGCACTCGTGGGCACGCTTCTGATCATTGCAGCTCTTTTAGCCTTCCTATACCTCATCCTGGGTGGCATTCAGTGGATAACGAGTGGCGGCGACAAAGCCGGCATGGAAGCTGCGCGCAATAAAATCACCCACGCTATCGTGGGACTTATCATTGTCGGTGCCGCATGGGCAATCATGATCTTGGTCCAAAACTTTCTGGGCATTACGATCATCGGCGGTAGCATCTCCTTCCCCAAACCGTTTTAAAGCATTGGACTCTGCAAAAAAAGGCGTTTTCTGCTATACTTAGCATATGAAAACGCAATTGGATGTCCGTCTTCCGGTTTCAATTTTTAAAGAGGGTGATACCTTCATCGCCTACTGTCCGGTATTGGATCTTTCCACATCTGCAAAAACCTTTGAACAAACCCAGAAGCGTTTTACTCAAGCCGTTGAAGTCTTCTTTGAGGAACTTCTCGAAATGGGAACGTTGGACGAGGTACTTTCAAGCTACGGTTGGACAAAGACGCAAAGCAGATGGAATCCTCCCCTCCCTATCTCTCATGAATTCACCAATGTATCTATCCCGTTGACCAGCTAGTGTATGTCGCGTTTGACGCCGATCAAACGGAAAAAATTTGAAATGTTTCTTCGCATGATTGGGTGTTCTTTAAAACGCATTAAGGGGGATCATCTCATTTATAGCCGTGCGGGACTGAAACGGCCAGTCATTATCACCGCTGATGCTGAAGTTCCGGTTTTCATTATCCGAAACAATCTTCGTACACTCAACATGTCTCTGGAAGAATATTTCACCATCATAGAACAGCTCTAGTAGACAAATAAGAATAAACACCTAATAATACTCTTATGGGAATAGTTTATGCGGTCAGTTGGGAAGCTTCCGGCTGTCTCCAACAGGATGCGGCAACCATCCAGTGCCTGGAACCTCTGTTTGCCAACGTCGTTGTTGCGGTCGTTTCTCTCGTAGGCGTTGCCCTGTTTGTCATGCTCGTGGTTGGTGGATTTAAGTTCCTTCTTTCCGGCGGCGACCAGAAGCAACTGGAGAGCGCAAAAAATACCGTAACGTATGCACTCCTCGGCCTCGTGGTCATCGTGGTTGCGTTTCTTATCCTCAAAACGATTAGCGTCTTTACCGGACTTCCAGACATCCTCAAGTTCATCATCCCGAAATAAGTCGTTTTTTGCATTTCAATCTCCCGCTTGATACACTTCTATAGTATGAAAACATATAATTTTCGGACCATCATCGAACCTGACGACCTTAAACTTGATTTGTCAAGTAATTCCGTGTATACTAGCGTTGATCGGAAACGATCAAATTCGCTGGCTTAAGGGCTCTGCAAAGAGTCCTTTTTGCTTTCCTTAGAGCTTTCCGCGAACATCCGGCTGGATTTCGTTTGGCTCGCAAATAAAATTACGAATTTTTTGAATATCAAAAATAGGTACGTTCGTTTGCTCCAATTCCACGGAAACCCGTCTTGAAGTTGCAAAAATAAACACCCTTTTCCTGCCTTTCATAAGCTGGATTACCGGATCAGCAAAATCACTATCCCCGCTCCATAGAATAAAAGTGTCCACGTTATCTCTTTCAAAATCCAACGTCATATCTCTTCCTATCTCAACGTCAAAATTGCACTTACGAACCTCAAGATATTTCGTCCCGTGATCGTATAATTCCTTAAGTTTTCCGTTGAGGTATTCTATCGTTTCAATATTAAGTTTCCGCAGGAACGGTTTTTTAATAAAATTTTCTAAAACGGTTGGGGAGTTTTGAGGGATACCCGAAACATCCGTTGAAAGATGCATAATCTTCACGGGTTTGGTAATAATGAGATATCCATACGATTCGGCGTCTTCTATAAATTGTTTAGAACCTTCATCGCCGGGGAGTATGCCATTATATAAATTCACGGAATTAATAGCAGAAAAAGAATCAAATAACTGTTTCAGCCTCTTTACTTGTATATGCCACTGTAGTCGTGATGACCAGTGAAACATGTTGCTCCAGTCGAGGTAAATATTTGTCTTTTTCCCAAAAATAGCAGACAATTCTTTAATGCGGCCAGGGTAAAGTTCAGCCAATTTTGCTATTCGATCAGTTTTCGCAGTAAACATAATCTCCGTTTGATTATATCACCCTGACAGCCGGGAGGATTGACAGAAAACTTGAACCATTAGATAATAAAACTATGAAGCACCGCATCGCACTCCTAAGCGCTTTCTTTGCAATTTTCGTTTTTATCCTTCCACAACTTACTACCAAAGCCTACGCAGCAGCGTGGTTTATGAGCGACCCGCAGAGTTTCGGCCAAACCCTCCAAAATGCCGAACAAAGTAATCAGGTGCAAAAAGAAGGCTATGATATGAGTACACAGGTGAACATGATGAACTCACTGGTGTGTCTCATCTCTGGATGCAGTCGTAATCCCCAGTCTTCACTCCATTACAGTAAAAGTGCGCTGGCTGGAATTGGTGGATATATTACGGCTATGTATACAACCCCAGCAGCAAGTACATATTTAGCAGTCCGCGATATCGGTCACAGTCTCGGATTCATTCCTGAAACAGTCTACGCCCAAGGTGTTGGCTTTTCCAGCCTTGCTCCCCTTCTTCCCGTCTGGAAAGTATTCCGCAATATCGCTTATGTGTTACTTGCAATAGTTATGATTGTCATCGGCTTCATGGTGATGTTCCGAAGAAAAATAGACCCAAAAACCGTCGTCACGGTTCAAAATGCTCTCCCGCGTATTGTTATTACTCTACTGCTCATCACGTTTTCTTATGCCATTGTGGGGGTCTTGATTGATCTTATGTATATCGTCATGGCCTTTGCGTATGCTCTCCTTCAAACTACCGGTCACCTAAAAGAGGGACAAGTGAGTCTTTTTGTTGGCGGCTATCAATCAACCAAAGACGTTATCCTTTCCGGAAATCTCGGCCAAGTATTTCACTTGTTATTCCCGTCTAACCTCCTTGATCTTTATTCATTGTCTTTTGTGATATTGGGAGGTACGGAAAATTTGTTGCAAGGTATATTGGCAGGTATCGGATCCGTTTTGGGCCTTGTTCTTCTCATTTTTGCGCTTCTTTTTATTTTCATCCGGTTATTCCTCATGTTTTTAAGTGCATATGTCAATATTGTCCTTTCTCTTATTTTTGGCCCGATTCAAATCCTTGTCGGCGCCGTACCGGGAATGGACGGCTTTAGCGGGTGGATAAAAAATCTTATCAGTAATCTTGCGGTATTCCCCATTGCAGGCGTTATGTTTATGTTGGCAATGGTCTTTGCTGACATTGCCAATCAGCCCTCGCAAACATTCTGGGCACCCCCTTACTATACGCTTGCTACCCAAACCACCTCTGCCATCTCAGCGCTCTTTATGATCGGAATCCTTATGATTATCCCAGGTATGGCCAATAGCTTGAAGAAAGCACTTAAAGCACAAGCGGCATTACCAATTGGCGCACCAATTGGACAAGCCATTGGCGTTGGCTGGGGGGGCATACAACTATTGGGAACTCATTGGCTCCAACAACGTGCCATTAGACACGCTGTGGCAGGAAGATCCGAACCCGCCAAACCTGTTGCAGGACCAAGGACTTAAGCCTCTTTCCCCGCCTCTTTTACCAATTGCTCCATCTGCTTTTGCAGCATACCAAAAAACAAAATTGCCAACATTATAGGATCTGCATATTGCAATCCTTTGTCGTATACGAGCCCTAAAAAATCACTATGCAATCTACCTCCGATACCTTTACTGCGTAATTTACGTGCTATTCTTTTGTCTATATATTCATTTGCTACTAACCATTGTATTACTTTGTACAACTCTCTGTCATCAAGAGCATCAACATCTCTCAAGGCGCCGTATTTACTAAGCCAAAATGGCATGCCCCAATCTTTACCTAATGGTCCTTTACCTCTCTGCACATCAACTAAAGCGTTATATGCAGGAACAATCATACGTGCCTGAATATTTTGCAAAGCGGTATATCCCTTTGCATCCTTTACTGGAATTTTCATTAAATTTTCAGGTGTTGGATCGTTAATGAAATTACCGAAAGCCTGATAAATAGTCAGGGCAGTAAAGTGATCACGGAAATTTCCACGGACATTTTCTTGTAATCTTCGCATGCGCACGAAGGGAATTCTACTAATATCAAAATTTTTCATTGTCAAAAATGCTTCAGCAAACGTAGGATCTTCGTACCATTCTAACTTCTTGCCTTGTACTTCTCGGGCAATATTATTATTATATCTATCTTGTTGAATAATAATATTTATCTCTTCTGCTCTTTTTGCAGCATTGGGATATTCAGCTTCGATTTGATCAAGAATATCAAGCAACTCCTGATTTCCCGCCGCTTCTTCTCGTAATTTTTTAACTTCATCTTGCACCCCTTTGATTTCCCCTTCTGCGGGCTTTGATAACTCCCAAACTTGAGTACCGAAACCGTCGAGGTGACCTGGCTCGTGGAGCGCAAATTCGACATTCATCCGAAGTTTAGTTGTTTTTTTCCGAAGACCGTAAACCTCACTAAACACTTGCCATGTGTCTCCTTTTTCCTGCTTAAGTTTTCCTTTTGTAGCATACCACGCCACGCGCTCTGGGTTTGTATCTGGAAGTTTGTCTAATTGATCCTCTATCCAAGCTGGGAGCACGTACCCCTTTCGGCGTGAATAATAATCCTGTACAAGAAAATCTAACCCGCTATCAAGTAGTTTTTTTATAACGTCTGCCCCAACACCTCTTGCACCCTGTGCCTCTATAAGCTTTCCGTTGAAATTCATGAATCTCACCTTTTCTCCCGCTCTGTTACTCCCAAAACCAAAAAAAGCCCACATCGCTTCGGGACAATAAATGAGCCGAAGCGGATCCCACATAATAGGCGTGTTTTCATCAATGATCACCTCATAGTATTTTTTACCGTGAGAGTCTGTTTTTTCCACAGTTTCAATCAATTTGTTTCCTCGGATATACGTTCGAAGCATCCACCCTTCTCTTCCCACTTCTTTCCAGTGTCTATAGCCTATCCTAAATGCATCTTTTGATGTTATGCCTGTTTCTTCAGTATTACAAATTCCTTCACGTCTAATCTGTTCTATGATGCTTTCTTCAAATTCTTTCTTCGCAACTGGATTCGTTTCTGCACGGAAAAATTCTTCATATCTTTCATCTAATAGTTGATACACTCTATTTACTCCTGGCAATTTTGCAATCCTTTCGTGAAACTCCATTTTGTCAAATTCTTGTTGTGCCCCTAAAAGATTTTTCGTATCAAATGGCGACGACCCCTTCTCCATGGTTTTAATTATCAAATGCAGCCAATTTCGTCCTTGTTCTTCGTCATCAAGCTCTTTCCATAGTTCTACATCAACTTGCTTCAACACATGAAACCACCCACCTAATTCCAATTGTTGTGGACTAGTGATATGTCCTCTTTCCCATTTTGGTGCTGGTTCTCCTTCAAGCTCTGAAATGAGTTGTCGTATTTTAATCTTGACGCTCGTTTTAAAATGTTCTTGTTCGTCTAGAGGCAAACTTTCATAACTATGCTTCAAAGCCTCAAGTTCATCAGTGGTGAGACTACGAGATCTCAAGTGTATTCCTATTTTTGACATTGCCTCGCTTGCGTTTTCTGGTTCCCAACCAATAAAACTCCTCTCCTGTTCCAATATTCTATCTAATCCCTCAATGTGTCTCGTAATTCTCTGGAGGTACTTTGTAGCATCCAATGGATCATATATATGAAATTCCCTTTTTCCGCCAGCGACTTCTTGAACCTCTCCACTTTCCATTCTTTCTCTCATCTTAAGTAGCAAGTTTTTTTCTTGATCGGCTGATAGACCAGGAAGCGCTTCGCGTCTGCGCATATTTTTTTGAAGCACACCTCTTAAGTGTGGATCGCTCTCTACTCCATCAAGCTCTTCATCGTAAATTACGAGACCGCGTAGCGTATAGGTAAGCTCTTCGTCTCCTTTTATTGCAAAATCTTTTGTCCTAAGTTCACGAATTCTCAGAATAGCTTTATTGAGAAGCGAGTCTACTTCATTGCGCGCGTCACTGGTCATGGTTGAATCCTTAGAAGAAGCCAATTTCGCAGCTTCACGGAAAAGATAATTTGGATCCTCCAGAAGAGCATTGGGGGCTACTGCAAGCCGAGCTACGTACTCTGCGGCCTGAAAACTCTGAAGTGTATTGGGATCAAGCGGCCCGAGCACTCGAACTAATTCAGGTTTTGTAGAAACGTTAAGCGCCTGCAATACATCTTTTATTCTATTTAGGTGTTCCGGCGGAGTAGCACCTCTAGGCACAACATATCGATGCTCGCTTGCCCATGTTTTACGAGAGTCAACAGATTGCGCCCGTTGCTTTGTCTCTAAAACGAAACGCTGCGATTTCTGTTTTTCTTCGACTACATCTATCGGAGCAATTTTCAATACTTTTTCAACGGCTTTTCGTATCCCTTCTTCTTTAGAGGTAACTGTTCCACTTGTGTGATACCGTTCACCAGCTTTAGCAACGGCTTCGAAAATTTGACTAATCTTTTCTCCTTCCTTCATATGTTTCATACAAACAATCCTATTGTATCTCGTCAACAAGAAGAGAGCAAGAATTTCCCACAAAAACCATCTTAAGCTGAATAGTAATTACGAAGATTGTTGGCCACTAAGGAAGAAAATGACTTTATTTATCTATTATTGGTGAGACAGATCGCCTAGATTTGGTATGCCAAAATCCAACAAAAAAGGTTCTCTTCTTTGAACTCTTTCTATAAATGTATAATATTTGTTAAATAACCATTGTGTTTCTCTAATTTCATATCCATCGTCAATCATATAGCCAATATCTATATTCCAATCAAGATTACAAGCATTCCTTATGTCCTGTTCTAATGTTCCACGCACATATCCCCCTTTTCCTTCATTTAATTTCCACATTTCTAAATCAGGAACTATTCTAAGCTTTCCTTTAACAGTATGTTCATCTGATGAGTCTTGAGAAAATGAAACTCTTAGCGAGAATGTATCTTCCAATTCCCGCTCTGTAGGCTCAATGATCGGAATTTGTTCATACGAATATGACCAACCTCCTGGCACTGATGAGTAATTTCCCGTACCATACCAATCAACCTCAGAAGGTCCATGCCACCAGCGATTTTCTTTCCCTTTTTTATAACCAATGACTGCTTTTCCTTTATGCCTATCTAAAACGAGATAGTAATTAAAATCTCCGCTAGGTCTTTCTTCACGAATTTCTTTTCCATTGGTCAATTCAAGAAGTGCTTCCATTCCTTCTCGGAATCCGAGTCTTACAACTAATTCTTCTAGTTTTTTGCGATTCTCAGCAACTCTCAATTCCTGTCGTTGAAGAAATTGCTCCCAGCCAGAAAATTGCTGCGTTCCACCTTGCGATTTTTGCGATTGTTGAATAGAGTTAATAAAATCTTCCTTTTTTGGCATAGAAGTAATAGAAGTATTATATCAAACTATGTCAAATTTAAATATTGTTCGATAGGTCCAAAGGTCCAAAAGCTAATTTTTAATCATTTTATGATTTGCTTACCACAAAAAAACCGCTCCATCAAGATCCGAATACCCTATTGGTACCCCAACTCCGGAGCGGTTTGTTATTCAGTTGCATATGCAGTTGTTATAATGAGGGTTAGGCTCGCTTGTTCGTCACTCTCACGAACCATCCGAAGTTAACTCCGTAGGGTTCGTATTCGATGGAATCGCCAGCTTTGACCTCAACCTCAGGGTTCGCTATGACATGATAACCCAAGCGATCATTTTCGTATCCTTCTGGATACAGAATGATATGGTCGCCTTGGTTGTCAACTTTAGCAATCACCATACGTTCTACTCGCTCTGCCATTCCACACCTTTCCTTTCATCATCACCAACATCACTTAATGTACGGAGGCCACTTGGGAGGTTTACCTTGACGCATACGTTCCGCATCTTCTGCGCCCATCCGCATGGCTCCCAATATCGCCTTCCCGATGAGAAAAACCCAGAAGAGAACTACTCCCGCGACCATAATCCCAAACCCAAAGCCAGCCGCGTTTGCTACGAACACAACGATGAGTAGTCCAATTACCAACAATAGCTTACGCTTCATCTCACACCTTTCCTTTCATGCTAGAACGCTTTGAGCGTTTCTTTCACCCAATCCTTCATTTGAAAGCGGCGGTTCGTCGCTTTATCAACTTCTTCGGCATAGCTCTCGATGACTTTGCCAAGAAATTCTTTCGCAAGAGTCATTGGCATTGATTGAGCCGCATGGAGCATACCAAAGTGCTCAAGGATCATGTAGAAGTTTGCACCGAGGTCGCGCACGCGTTCACTATGCGTCCTAGCGCAGGGCTCATCTTGCTGACTGGTCAAAACTTTCTCGCAGATGCCTGCCATGGCGCTTAAGTCTTTGGCTACTTCGGGGACAAAAATTGCCCGCGTCGCTACCGCAAAACTCAACTTGACGCCCACAAGCAAAAGATCATCATTGCCAAACTGACAAGCGGTCTCAAGCGTCGCCAAGAGGTTGCCCAAGCCGTCATGGAAATTGCCCAAAGCGATGCCCAAGAGAGCTATCCGCGCCCAAAGAGCGATAAGATCATAGGGTGAAACAGGGCAATTCGGAATCACCTGAAATGCCTGCTCCGATTTCATGTGCTCATTTGCACAGTTTGGCTGACACCGAAGAAGCCAAAATTGCGCTTCCTTGTATGCCATTGCGTACTCGCGAGGATTAGTTGGCGCATTTGGACCCATCGCGGTGAAGAGGACGTCTTGGGTGGTTTTAGCGCGCATTGCGCTAAATAGCGCGATATCGATAAGCTCAAGCTGCTGCTTAGATGGTGACGGATACGACATTTCACACCTTTCCTTTCAAATTGATTGACTGGCCGATCAACAACTTCTGATTTCGAAATTGAAATCATTGAGAGCCAGTCAATCCTGCATATGTTAAGGTGCCCTTCGACAAGCTCAGGGTAAGCTAAACTTGCGAAGATATATCATTACGCTTCAAGCGCGATTGCTTGAGGCAACGACTGAATAGATTCTATACCTCTTGGATTATGGAGTCAAACTATGGGACAGTTTTACTTCTTTTAGGTACGGATGCGGATTTTGTCTGGGGCAACCACTATAAAAAATCGAGGAAGCTTTTTTGCGTATGTTTGCAGAAGAAGTTTAAGTTTTTCTATTTTGGATCCGGCATCTTCTTTTGATAAACGAAAGAAAATTACTCCTTTATGAGGAAGCCTGTGGAGAAAAATCAATTCGCCAAAATCCTTATCATTGGTAATCAAAATTCGACGCTCTTTTACTGCAAAACGCAATACGTCTGCATCTTGTAAACTGGGAAAATCTTCTGCAATCGCAATGATATCGTGTCCAGTACTTCGGAGAAATGAAACAACGGAAAACTCAACAGATTCATCAATCAGAAACTTCATGCGGTAGGATAAACTTCTTCCCCTTTCAGAATGTCGTGAGCATACTGAAGGACTGCCTGAATATCCTCGCGGGTCAACCTGGGATAATCGCGAAGAAGAGCATCAACGTCCACATTCCGAGCAAGTTTCCCCAGCACGAGATCCACCGGAATGCGTGTACCGGCAACGACCGGTTTCCCAACCATAATTTTTGGATCAATAGTAATACGGTTTTTGTATATCATACTCGTCATAGTATACCATAATCAGAAAACTTATGAAAGCATGCGAAGATACGGCTTAAGTATCTGGNNNNTGGCGTAGGCGAACGGGACTAATGGTTTCATTTTCCAAAAGAAGCGTCCGCAATACGGTCTGGTAAAATGCCGTTTTTTTCATCTGTTTTCTTTGAGATTTCTTTACTTTCCTCATATAGAGAAATTATAGCACATTGCCACGAAAAACCGCCCCATCAACATCAAGAAGATCCCGTAGGATCAACCCGACTCCGGAGCGGCTTTGGTTATATGCAGTTGTGAAACACACTTATCACTTGCCTTTGACCGCTTGACAAATCCCCACAACCACCAAGAGAATTAGAGACAATGCGGCAAGAATCGCCACTGTTGGGCCAAAGACTATTGCGATACACTGGAACACCAGCAAATACAAGAAGATGATGATTAAACAAGTTCCCATCTCGCACCTTTCCTTTCGTTTCTGATCGATAGATTACCGACGAAAAAGACCCAAAAATCCACCTTTTGATTTGGGAGGAGCTTTGGGAGAACAATAGTGCAAAATCATGGCCGCGCATCCGGCGATCACCATCTGCCTGTCTTGAATTGCAGATTTCTGCTTCAGGAAATTTTCCTCTGGAACCGATGTTTCATCGTGTTCATCCCATGCAACTAAGAGCATGTATCCGACATCGTTACCTCCTGAAAACATAGTGCTACCTTGAACTCTTCCAAGCAACACTTCTTCCAGGTAACTGCGCGGGTGGACAAATGCTTCCCCTGACTTTGTGTCAGTTGAAAAGGGTCCAGGAATTTTAACCATTCCAAGACCGAGCCACGGGCGTTTAGGATCGAAATGATGATCCAGATTAAAAACTTCCCAATCGGTAAATCCTCCTTTAATACCTCCGAACGCATGGCTAGATGAATCATAGAGCATGACATCATACTCTCCCTGTTTGCGAAATTCGATCGCAATTCGTTCATTCACGAAAACCGCCTCATACCGAGCCATTGTTTTTTCTCCTGCCATTGACTGGCCGATCAACAACTTATGATTTCGAAATTAAAATCATTGAGAGCCAGTCAATCCACAACTGTATATGTCAACGTGCATTAAAGAAAGCTCCCAAACTTCAAGCGCGATTGCTTAAGTTGGAGCACTTCTTCTCCTTCAGATTATACCGTTCTTTGACGGGAAATTCAAACTATGGGACTTAAAATTAGAGAAAAATTTACTTCTGAAGATCTTTCAACATCGCAAGAATTTGTTGTTTCAAGACAGATAAATCTTCTGCAACTGTCTTCCATACAATTTCATAATCCACAGAAAAGTACCCATGGATAAGGCGATTTCTCATATCGGTAATTTCTCGCCAAGGGACAGAAGTATACTGACTGCGATATTCACTTGGTACCTGCGACACTGCTTCACCGATGATTTCCAATTCGCGAACAACGGCGGCAGCCACCATGGAATCGTCGGCAAAAAAATCTTCTTTGCGGACTCTTGCTATATAGTGCTCGATGCGACCAACAGCATCCAGTATGTGACGGAGATAAATTTCAAGAACTTCGTTGTCCATAAAGAGGTTTCAGATCGCGATAAACATGAGCTTTTATATATTTATTCAACGCTCTTTCTGTTACCAAATCCACTTGTCTTCCAAATAGTGATTCCAGCTCTATCGCCACTCTGCTATGTTCAAATAATCCCACCGGCTGACCGTATCGAATCAACAAATCAATATCGCTACCGGCGTGTAGCTCCTCTCGAGCAGCAGACCCAAAGAGGCCTAAAAAAACAATGTTGTTGTTTTTACAGAAATCCGCAATTTTTTGATTATCTAGTGCTATCATAGTGATCCACCTTCATGTCCATATCTTGATGCTATTGTATCTCGTCAACTAAATGGAGGCAAGCGTAAACCCAGTAACCATATTCTTGTATTGAGATGAATGGTACTGGGTAAACCACGAAAAACCGCTCCATCAGTTGGAATCAAATCATGGAATGATCGGAAGGTGATGCTTGAAGGCGTTGGCGCTAACGCGGGCCTGAACTTTTTCAACGACTTCTTTCTTACATCCTTGATGAATGACCTCCTCAACGGATTTTTTCTCATCAAAAAGAAGCGATAATATCGCATCCGCTTGCTTGTAGGTAAATCCAAACTCCCCCTCATCGGTCTGGCCTTCCCACAAGCCTGCGGTGGGCTTCTTAGTAAGGATTGGTTCGGGAATGCCTAAAGACTGGGCAAGCTCGTAAACTTGGGTCTTATAGAGGTTCCGAAGCGGCTCAATATCGCTTGCCTCATCCCCGAAACGAGTAAAG
>JACPFZ010000039.1 GCA_016182725.1 Candidatus Gottesmanbacteria bacterium | reverse complement strand
TTCGGTATAGTATGGGAAGACGGCGAATGGCATCACTTCGTTGAGTTCGACGTAGATCCGATACCTGCTGACGATTGGATTGTCAGTGGCCCACTGTTTCCACTGCTTTGGGCTTTTCCAGATGATGGGATCGCGCGGGCAGGGTTTCGATGGCTCGGTGACGCTGCGGTGATCGGAATCCAGCCGAGTGCATTTGTGCTCTGTGCGAGGTAGCGATACCACCGCTCGATACATAAAATGCACCAATAAATGTGGCAGGAAGTCTCATTTTGCAGTTTTCTGCAAATATGTTTGACTTCCTGCCACTTATCATCTTTTCACTTTTAATGTGATACAATATGATACGATTATGAGTTTGTTTCTAAAAATAATAATTTTAACAGGAATAGTTCTTGTTATTAGCTCCTTAGCAGTCTTTATTTACGGAGTCTATGTATCAGATAACAACCCGCCCTGGGGGCCGTTGATTGATAACCCTCAAGCGACTTTTACCGTGCAGAAAGAAAATAATGACTATATACTTCAATACATATATAGACAGAAAAGTGGAAGGATTAACATCGGTGCCAGTGCTGTCGATTTAGCTCCATTTGTTGGAAAAACTGTTCACATGACCGGCCACTATTATGCTTCCTCCTCTTCGGCTACTCAATGTATAGCCGGTAACTGTCATGTGATTTCACCCGATCCTCATCTTGCCGTCATTGAAACCATTGAAGAACTAAAGTAAAAGGGTGGAATGTTTTGGTGTTGCAGATCACACTATTCAACACTATTCAACCTTCCATGTTAACTACGTTCAGCGGAAGGGGCGGGTCTAGAAAATCAATTCAACGTGTCTACCCCGTCAAACACCATGCTATACGGTGTCTGCATAAGTGGAAGCTACTTTCTGCAACATCCGTGGGATGGACCTTGGTATGCAGGTGAGTTCAGTGATCCTACTCACTGGCACTTAACTGTCTACTAAGACACCAGGTCGTTTGGGTACGCCTTCTATAACGTTCGTAAGAACAAAGGAGGCGTACCCATATTTATTGGGGAAACTTTCGGACAATCGCTCCTAAAAGATTACTGTCTATCATTACTGGAATAACTATTCCCCTTCCATGATAATTAGAAAGACTGTTTTTCCAAAAAATAGGGTGTTTCGTCTTATTAGAAAGCAACTGAACGACTGGGGTGACACTTGGACTGATGGTGGGATCAATTGTCTGTCTGCTAAAATCTCCAAACATATCCAGTTGCCCAAGAGTAATTTGTCCAGAAGATTCGATGAGCTTAATAAAATATATACTATCAAAATCTTCTAAGTTAATTTTAATATTCTTTTTAATTTCCAAACCAATATTATGAAAACATTCTTTATTTATACATTGAGATGCTTTATCAAATATTGTGCTGAAAACCAATTTTAATCCTTGTTTATTTTCCTCTATATATTGATTACTTTCCTGTTGATAAGTGGTAATGGTTTTTTGATCACGATAATATAAAAAGAAGTAAATAACAGAAAGCATTATGCCAACAATGATAAAGACTTGAAGCAGAGAAAGTTTTTGGAGATTTCTCGCAAAACTACTGTTGTTCATAACAGTAGTATAACACTTTTATTGCCCACCAATTCCGTCTCTGAGGTGGAATACTCAATTATTCAACCTTCCATGCAATTATTCTTATTCAACCTTCCATGTTAACTACGTTCAAACATCCTCTTGACAGGAGGTAGTTGACGAGATATGGTGTGAGCGTATGTCTAGCAATCGAAGCATCGTGCTTGCAAACCAGCAAATCTATCACGTGTTTAATCGTGGGGTTGAACGGCGAGTGGTATTTACCAATAAGCGAGAGTACGAGCGAATGTTTACCACCCTGTGGTTCTACCGGCATGCGAAGCCAGGCGCCACACTCTCCCACTACCTTCATTTACCCGAGCTGATCAAGCCTATGTTTGAAGAAAAGCTACAAACGAAACCAATGGGAGTATCTCTTCTTGCCTATTGTCTGATGCCTAATCATTTTCATTCTATGTTGCGTCAGGAACAAGAGGGGGGAATACGCCGATTCCTTGCCAACGTCACAAACAGTTATACGAAGTATTTCAACCTACGGCGTCATCGGGTAGGCCCACTATTTCAAGGAACATTTAAAGCGGTGCGGGTAGAAACGGATGAACAGTTCATGCATCTTACTCGATATATCCATCTTAATCCGGTATCATCGTTTCTTGTTGATGTTGATGATTTGGAAACTTACCCATGGTCTTCCTATAAAGAATATCTTTCACCCAGTCAAGACGGTCTGTGCCGCATGGATGTTGTGCGTTCTCTCATGTCGCTGAAGGGATACCGCATGTTTGTTGCTGATCAGGCCGATTACGCAAAACATCTGGAAACAGTAACGCATCTGACCGAAGGTTGGAAGTCTTGGAAGTTTCCCGATCTCCCGAAGGCTGACTCCTTGATGGAGCAGTAAGAATATCTGTTCCCGCTCGGCCTGGGACAGCCGTGTATATGGGTTCATACCCTGCATTGTATCTACAGGGTGGTGCGATAGCTTTTAGAACTCAGGAGATTGACAGAGCATTCTTGTTATTTTTTCATCAGTGCCACGGTGCCTCCAAGAAAAAGCATTGCTCCGATGGTGATCAGGATCACCGTCGGGAATGTGGTGGCGCTTTCCGGTAACGGTTGACCAACTAGCGCGGGTGTGGGAGTGGGGGTTTCCGTCGGGGTAAGCGTTGCTGACGGCGTTGCGTCTCCCAAGACTTGCGTCCCGCTTTTGAGGATTTCAAATGCGTGGGTGATGGCGACTGGTTTGTTCTGTGCATCCCTTGTGGTGATTGTGACCATCTGTTTTCCAGGAGCAAGTGGGGAAGTTGGGGTGTAACGAAACATGCCGTCACTTTGGACCGTTGTCGTATCACTGATCGGGTTGGTGATTCCCAGGGTAATCGTTACCAATTTTGACGTGATGCCGGTGCCTTGGATAAGCGGCAACTGACTTGCGATGGCAGCACTTTGGGCAGGGGCGACCAAGCTCACGGTATATTCCCGTGTTGTTTGTGCCCCCAGAATTTTTGGAGGAGCGATCGGAGCTTCGGCAATGGGGAGTGCCTCCGGTGCTTTTCCTTGTTGCTTGCGGAAATCATAGTTTTTGCCAAGTACCATGACCGGAACCGGTGAATCATTGAGTGTATCGGTAATTGCAGACGTTGATAGTCCATTATTTTTTACAAGCAGAGATTCGTTCATGCGATCTGCTTGCATCGGAAGATAGGTGCTTCCGTCGAGGGCGCGGATGCGATGTAACGGAATAATCCATGCTCCGGATGGCTTGACGAGGGCAGAAAGCATTTGGCTTCCTTCGAGCGTTAAAAAAACCAAGGCGCCCTCTCCCGATTGGTTGTCGGCAGTGACCACAGATCCATACGCCGGGGTCATATCTTGGGGGTTTGTGGTAAGTATGGGAAAAGTGCGGATGCGATAGGGCGTACCGTTATCCATATACGTTTTCCCCTGAGAAAGAATTTTTACTTCATAACTCGTATCTCCTTTAAGGTTTCGAACCGTGACGCTATGGGTGAGGTATGGACGGAGTTTTCCATCGCTATCGCGCTCGTCGAAGATGGTCGCTCCAGCGCCAGGCGCTGATATGATGAGTGCTCCGGTTGCGGGCGTTGGAGTAGTCCAGGTTATCGTAAAACTCGTGTCAGAAAGATTGGTTATTTGTATAGCATCTGGTTGGATAGATCCAGTGGCACGGATGGGAAGCCGCGAGAAAGACTCAAAAGAGATGATGACCCCTCCCACGACGACGATCAGCAACAGTAAGCCGAGGACGGTTGGGATTCGTGTTGTTGAAAACATGTTAATAGGCTGGCCGCGTTGAGATTTGTTTGAGTGTTGCAGTATCAAGGCTTGGAGAAAACGGGGCAATGACCCGTTGGACTGTTGGGGTAACCGTCGTGGTTTTTATTGTTTTTACCAGTTCAAAAAATACCCACAGAAAAACGGTCAGGAAGGTAAATACAGCAACTAAGAGAATATCACGATCGTTTGCGCATGCTCACGAGTCCATCGAGGAATGACTTAATAGCAGTATACGTTCCGTTTACTGCAACAACAATAGGAATATCGGTGACTTTTTCCCCGCCAGTGCCTGCACTCGGAGTTGCCTGCGACGAAGCGAGGGGAACCGTTGGTACCTGCACTGCGGAAAGGGAACTATTCGTACTCTTGGCAAGACTTTGTAGTTGTCCCACGACACGGAGCACATTGGGATCTTGGGGAAGTGCCTGATCGAGAATGACCAGATTGTCCGCGGCATTTTGGTACGCAGCTTGTGCTTCTACCAACTGAGTGATTTTGTTTTCCATTCTCTTGCTTACTTCTGTGTTGTCTGCAATCTCCCGTCGTAGAAAGAGGATGGTTTGAACCGTTGGTCGGATTCCATACCACCCAAAGAGCGATATTGCCAGAAATGAAAAAATTGCCATGGTGTAGCTACTGGTAGCCGATGTTTTAAACGTCGGTTCCAACGACTGATAGTACCGACGATACCGTTCATATTCTGTTTTGTAGTTAAATGCCATACGAATTTATTTTTGGGCTTTTGGAGCCTCAATCGTCGCAGATATTTTAAACATAATGCCTTTTTCTGGTTGTTTTTGAATATCGCCAATCTCTATATCGCTAACTCCCGGTGCTTTGGTAAGGCTGGTGATAAACTGCGAAAATCCCTCCGTTGTTTTAGCTGTTGCCTCAATGGCCAGTTTTTTTGAAGAGTAATCAACAGATATCAGCGCCACGTCGGGAGGAAGGTTTGTCTGGAGAAAGGTGAGAAGGTCTGTAGGTTTGGTCTGATCGGTGAGGACTTTTTTTGCTTGTGTCAGGCGATCTTGGATATTTTTCACCTCTTGTTCAAATGGTGCGTTTGCAACCAAGATTACTTGTTTTTGACCAATTTCTTCTTTCAGATCGGTCAGTTTCCGATCCAGACTAAAGCGCGCAATGAACGCAAGAAGTACCACGATTTCCGTGCCAATCATGATGTATCTACCGTACGTGACTGCCCATGTGGTAATACGACCGACCGCAGTACGCTCCCCGTCCATTCGTTGGAGGAGATTGATGTTGATACTTTCTGGATTGGCAGGCATACCTCTATAATAAACCAATACTACCAATAAACCAATACTACCAACAGGTAATATATTAACATTGGATTATTGGAGAATTGGATTATTACGACTTCTTTAGAAGTCGTGAGAGGCGGCTTTTGAGGCGGCTTGCGCGATTTCGGTGGACGATATGGGTTTTTGCTGCCTTATCTAAAGCCGAAAATACCTGGGTCAGTGTTTTTGGTGATGGTTTTCTGCGCATACGTTTGACCAGAGAGAGCAATTTTTTCTCTGTATCCATACGTTTCCGTGTGAGTACTCTATCGTGGCGCAGTTTTTTTATTGCTTGTTTTGTGAGTGGCATTGCATGAGTATAGCGTATATTGCTCTCGCAGACAAGGAGTTCTTGCTTTATAATAGGATGAACGTATGAAGCGCGTGTGGTCGTTATTCTCTCGAAAAACAACATCGGTGGGCTCCGCAGCATTTGTTCTCATGTCCATGGTATTTGCCTCGCGCGTCTTGGGGCTTATTCGTGACCGTCTTCTTGCCGCACGATTCGCACCGGATGAACTGGGCGTCTACTTTGCCGCATTTCGGCTGCCAAACCTCCTTTTTGAACTCCTTGTGATGGGTGTTCTGACTAGCGCATTCATTCCCGTATTTACGAAATATCTGATGAAAGAAAAAGAAGAAGCGGCATTTGTCATGGCATCGGCACTCATGAATCTCACTGTCGTTGCGCTTTTTCTCCTTGCCATCCCCTTTTTGGTTTGGACACGGCAGATTTCTCAATTTTTTGCTCCGGGATTTGCTCCAACACAAATTGACCAAATGGTTTCGTTTACGCGGTTCATGATTATTTTTCAAGTGTTGCCGCTTGCGATCGGAAATTTTTTTACAGGTATTCTCCAGTCTTACAATATATTTTTTCTTCCGGCTGCCGCACCGGTGGTATATAACATCGGCATCATCGTCAGTATTATTTTCCTTTCTTCTCTGATGGGGCTGTATGCGCCGGTTGTCGTTTTTTACGTATCCAAATACCGCCGCTTTTTGGTTTGGGATACCGCCACCGCTTCGTATGGAGTCCCAAGCATGCGGGAGTCAAAGAAGTAGGCAGGCTCATGGCGCCGCGCACGTTGGGACTTGCTATTTCCCAGATTGATACCACGGTGGACCTTATGCTTGCGACCATCTTAGGTGCACGGATGGTGACGATTTTTAACTTTGCCCAACATCTCCAGCAGTTGCCCGTTGGACTGTTTGGTGCAACCATTGCCCAGGCAGCATTTCCGTCGCTCTCTCTTGCATCTGCATCCGAACATAAAGAACAATTTAAAATGTCTATTTTGTCTGCTATTCATCAGGTGTTGTTTTTTGTACTGCCGGTAAGTGCATTATTTGTGGTGCTTCGTATTCCCATCGTTCGTTTGGTATTTGGTTCCAACCGATTCGATTGGGAGGCAACGGTTCTTACCGGGGTGACACTGTCCGCATTTAGTATTTCGCTCTTTGCCCAAGCGCTGGTCCATGTGCTTGCACGCGGCTTTTATGCTCTCTACGACAGTAGAACACCGGTTGCCATTGGCGTTGTTGCCATTGCAGTCAATACCATCGCAAGCATCGTATTTATTCAGGTATTGCACCTGCCGGTGTGGTCACTCGGACTTTCTACCTCTCTTGCAAGTATTATCAATTTTGTCCTCCTTTTTATTGCGTTGGATCGTCGTGTTTCCTCGTTTCCTCGGAAGGCGCTTCTTGTTCCCCCCATAAAAATGCTTATTGCCGTAAGTATTACAGGAATCATGCTTTATGTGCCGCTCAAGCTTTTAGATCAGCTGGTTTTTGATACCACGCGTACCATTAATCTTCTATTCCTCACCGGTATTACCGGAACCATCGGATTATCCACCTACGTGTTTCTGTCATGGGTTTTTGGAGTAGGCGAGGTGCAATCGTTCCTCAAGCTTATTCAAAAAGTCAGCCGTGCGCGGCGGATACTTCTGGAGCCAGCTGGCGAAGTGGTCAACGGCGGCATTCAGGACAAACTCTCCTAGTACATATTATACGTGTCGTTGTGGTGATTGGAGTTGTTCTAAAATCCACATTCGCACAAGTGTCGTAGGTCCTACTCCTTTATCTTTTGCTTTTTCACGAAGTTGCAGTAATGTCTTTGAGTTTAAGCGAACATGAAGTCCTTCTGATAGATTTTTAGCAAAACGAGCATGGATTGGTTTGAATTCGTCTAAAAATTCAGAAACTCTATGACTTTCCCAAAATTTCGCTTCTTCTTCTCTATTGATAAACTGTGGAATGCTGCTTTTTTTATGAGTTTTTGTTTTCATTTATGATGTATATTCCATGCATCCCACATAAGTTTACGAACAAAAACCATTAAAGGTAATGTAGCACAATGCGCTACATATAGCAATTAGAAGTTGATTCTATAGAATTTCGCATCGCCGACGGCGGTGACCAGCGTAATTTTTCCTGCCTTTTCCATGTTATTTACTGCTGCTTGGACATGCTCATTGGTTTCTAAACAAAAATCACCCTTCGGGTGCAAGAGATTTGCACCTCTTCTTGACAGTCCATTTTTTATCTGGTATGGTAGTTCTCATGGCCACCAAACGAAACGTCGTTTTTGCCAACGAAGAGATCTATCACGTCTTTAATCGGGGAGTTGAGCGACGCAGTTTGTTTGGGGGCGTGCGTGAATACCAGCGATTTGTTGATACGCTTTGGTTTTATCGATTTATCAATCTTCCCACACGGCTCTCTGGGTTTTTTTCTTTACCGACTGCGGGACGTCAAGCATGTGCCGCAAAACTCCGCAAGGAACATCAGGTGAGTGTTGCACTTCTGGCCTATTGCCTGATGCCCAACCACTTTCATCTTGTGGTTAAACAGCAGGGAGACCAGGGAATTTCAACGTTTCTGGCAAATATATCCAACAGTTACACGAAGTACTTCAATACCAAGCACAAACGCGTGGGGTCGCTCCTGCAGGGGCCGTTTAAAGCCGTACACATGGAGAGTGATGAGCAATTCTTACATGTTGTGCGGTATGTCCATCTCAATCCAGTGACCTCTTTTATCATTCGCCTAGAGGAGCTTGATGATTATCCATGGTCCTCACACCCGGAGTATCTTGGTGCCGTCACAGAGGGGATATGCGAGAGGAGTCTGGTTGAGCACGAGTTTCCTACTCGCAAAACGTACACGCAATTCATGTACGATCAGGCAGCATATACGAAAACACTTGCATCGATTGGCCATCTGATCATAGAGAGAGCAGAGAATAGAGAGCAGGAATAAACAGAAAGAAACGGAAGAGCACAGGTGCGAACTTATTGCACCCGAGGGGTGAAAATTGGAAAATTGTGCTTTACCGCTCCTATTGGGCGATATCGTTTGTTACCGGCTGGGGAATGATCTCTTGTGATATAACCCTCCCTGTTTCATCAAATCGCACGACAAGTGCTTCTCCAGGGTGTAAGCGGTTATGTTGCTCTAGCTTTTCCCTTGGTGGAATCGGACCGGCGTTTTTTCCAACACACCGATAGGCAATAATCCCAATCAGATCTTTATCGATGACGAACGCCAAATCTTCGTGGTGTTTCACCATCCGAAATGTATATGTACCTATAGCACGAATCATAAGATCATTAGCCGTACCTTCTTCGGTGACGGCCAGACGCTTCTCAATCTCAACCGGCGGATTGTCTAGGCCTGCTGCCAATAGGTGTGCCGTTTCCACTGCGCTTTTAGTGGGACCGGAAATAATGCGGCCAACAGGAGGAATGTGGGAACCCAAAAACGTACCTTCTTTTTGGGGATATTCGGGACGAATAAACACAACTGTGCGCTCAGGTATGTTCATAGAAACGTTGAGGGCAGTATACGTCAACTATCCTTCGGCTTCAAGATCCTGTATAAGTCAAGGACATTTGCGACCTGCCTCCATTGTCGACAAATGCTTGTAACGGACTTTTAAGACACAAGGTGTGATGCCGTCTCTGCGCATTGTAGTAGAGAATCCAGTCGACGAGTCTCTAGGCAAACTTCATCTTGGCATCAATGGCGCTGAGGAAGTAGTCCTTGACCCCGTCGGTTATCCGCTCCACCGTATCGGACAAGATGTGGAGGCGCTTCTCCCACTCCATTCGTTTCCGGGCAACCTCATCCGAGGAAAACATATGCAGACTCGAGAGCATAGAAGACCACCTCCTGAATCCACGTATTCTAACGATTCCTGCTTTCAATTTCACTATCTGTCAATGTCGCAAATGTATCTTGATTTATTCAGTGATTTTGTAGAACTTCGCGTCGCCAACTGATTTTACAAGCGCAATTTTCCCGAACTGTTCCATATTCTTTACTGCTGCCTCCACGTGTTCGTTGGTTTCTAAAAGCTGCGTGACCCACTGGTTTGGGTGAAGATCAAGGACGAGATATTGGGCTCGGTTGTTAAAATCCAACCACCAGCAACTCCTCTGTCCGCACCGTTTATCATCGAAGTCATGTTCCCGCGGCCAGATGATGTAGATTTCTTTGCGATGGGACAGGTGAGGAATGAGGTTTTGTTGCGTCGCGACACTGGCATCTTGAGGAACTTCTTTGAGGAGCTGTCGGGTATTCTCCATCCACGGCTCTGTCTGCCAGAAGGAGCGTTTGGCGAGTTTATTCAGTGGAAAATGAAAGTAATACTGAACGCCGAGCGTTATGATCAATGCGCCCACCGCAACAGCTTGAGGATTGATGTTTCTTTTTTTCATGAATGCAAGCGCATCAAGCGTTCCCAACGTAAGAAACGGTGCTAAAATCGCACGATGATGCATGAGCGGGCTCCACATGCGGCTAAATTCCGGACCGGTGACAAAGTACTGTGCTAGGTCAATTACTACCGCAAGAACAGCGCCGGGTGACAGGAGGGGGAGAAAGGAAAACCAGCTAAAAGAATACAACCATGCCTGTTGTTTTTCTTCACTATTAAAAAAACTTTTGACGATCGTCACCGGATTGGTTGGAATCTGCGGCAGATACCGAAATCCGATGGGTGAAAACGATGCAATGATCTTGCTCGTTACAAAACTCCACGCAATGCCAATAAAAATGAAAGTAATTGCCATGTTGCGATGTTCTTTTTTCCACACATAGATTGCGGCCAGGGAAATGATGGCAATGCCCATATTTTCCTGGGTGAGGAGGAGAAAAATAAGGTTCGCCCAAAAAAGTTTTTTTCGATTGGTTTCCAAAAATAGCACAAGCCATGCAATAAGACCGACTGCTATAACGACCGGATGGAAATCAAAAAACACTGCAGCCTGGATGCCGTAAAACAGGCTATAGATGATGCTTATACAACGTGCGGTGAGTCTCGAAAACTTCCGATGGAGGCAAAGCTGGTAGATTGCGTATGTTGCCGCGCTTATCCACACAGCTTGAAAAATCAGAAGCATCCGCGTGTCTCCCCAAATCCAAAATAACGGAGCCAACAATGGAAGCGTCAGGGTGAAGTGATCGCCCAGAATGAACCGCTCTTTGACCGTGTTGTAGGGCCAGAGGAATCGGGAGTATTGCCAGACTGTTTGATCATAGAGCCCTAAATCAAATCCGCCAGACTGAAAGTGGTTATGGCGGACGATGGAAAGTGTCGCGTATAGGATAGAAAGGACAACGATCCAGGTAAAAAGAAGCGCGAGATACCGATGCGCGAGTTTCATGCCCCCATTGTACTCTTTCTATTTTCTACGCTTCATATTCTGCCAGAAGTACATGCTTCCTAATACCAAAAATACCAGAAGCGCAATCCACGTAATGATGCCAAAAAGTCCGACGTTTCCCATCATGGTGCCATATCCCCAATAATTTCCCATCATAGTGGCTCACCTCCTTTTTTATAGTTTTGTTAACTCCAATACCGCTACACTTTGTGCGGGCATGTAGAGTTGTTTGGCAAGTGCCGGTGAGGTGACCGTTTCCGTTAAGGTGACGTCGCGTCCCAGAAGAAACCGTTCGCGATACCGGTAAGTGCCGGGCTCAAGGTTAGTCCAGGTGATGGGCACCGTCTCTACATGATTGCCGCCACTATCGAAGTTGACCAACATCAGCCGGATGGTTTTATTGGCAGTTGTGGCAAGACCCGTCACCCATGTGCCTTCGCCAGTGACGCCGAGCCGGGTTCCGGCTATGCTATCAAGAAAGGTATACACAAAGTAGCGCGGCTTTTTTCGTTTCCCATTGTCTTCGTGAGTAATGAAGCCCCACCCGTCAGCCGAGGCTCCTTGGTTTGGTCCGTCTATAGGCTGAAAGGAGAATGCGTATGTTGGTCTTCCAGAGGCAAGCTGGCGAATGGTGGCTGCGGTATGAGCGGCTGCGTACATTGTACCGTATGCTTTACTTTTACTTCCGGTAAATCCAAATTCCGTAATGAGTTTTGGGATAAGCGTGTACCGCGGATAAGGAAGGAGCCAGGTAGCCAGGTTCCTTTGGTCATCGTTGAAGCGTTTTGGATCGGCAAGGTAAGAATGCCAGGAAAGGAAGTCTAGCCGGTTCCCGCTGGTGATGAGCGCGATAATCCAATTCCTATAGAGTCCCGTTGTCGCAGGCCCGCCTAAGGAGAAGGTATTGACGTTTTGGGCGCCTCCTGCGCCGATAGCTGCATAGCGGTATAAGGTGAGGTAGTTTTTGTCACCGGATAGTTTCCATTTGCCGAACTGATCAAGGTCCGGCTCATTCCAGACTTCATAATACACACCGCTCAAGTTTTTATTCCCTTTTCCGCTGTAGTGCTCAACCGTGCGCTGTACCACCAGTGCCCATTCGTCCCAATTGTTTGGTGGGTTAATAATTTTACCGTCTCTGGCAATGACACTGGGCATAAACGATAAGGCGAGCAGTGGTTTGGCGCCCGTTGACAAAATAGTGTTCACGGCTTGATCAAGCCTGCTAAAATCAAACGTCAGGTCGTTTCCCGATCGCCCTACAACGCCATAGTGATCATATATGTGATCCAGTCGGATAATCCGGGGATTGAGCGCCCGTACGTCACCTGCAACCGGCGCAAGCATGTCTTTGGACTCTTCACCGCCTTGGGAAAAGGCATGGTAGAAGTCCGTCTGAATGGGCTCAAGCACATTGGTGGTATCCACGATAATATTTGCCGGGGTACCGGCCGCGCGGCTAATAATGACGACTGCCTGATAGACGCCAAAGAGCAAAAACGGCAGAAATACCAGAAGAGCAATCGTGGTGACAATGGTATTAACTTTTGGGGACGTGGGTTGTTCTAAAAAGTTAGCCATAGATTTAGCGAATTACCAACGCAGTGGTAACACCGCTAAGTAAAAATAATACGGCAAGGGCCAGTAATACATACGTTACTTCCATAGTGCCTGCGACTGGTTGGGCGCTCTCGGTTGCCTCTGTTATGACAAAGGACGTCGTGCTGGTCTGGGTGGCGCCGCTTGCGTCCGTTGCGGTGGCGACGATGCTATGAGGACCGGGATCCAGGGGAGTTGTTGGCGTATAGGTCCAGTTGCCCATCTCATCCGCAGTGACGACCACGGTTTGTGGCGTGGAATAAATAGTGATGGTTACTGTTGAGTTGGGAGCGGCTTTTCCCGTGATTTTGGGTGTCGTACTATTGGTACTTCCATCTTTGGCTGGTGAGCTAATAAGTACGGCAGATGGTGATGCCTGGCCACTTGGGGAAGCGACTTTGGGAGTCGGTGTCGGAGTTAGCGTGCCTGCGCCAGTAGCGCCATTCGTGATCGTGATATTTGCGGGTGTACTTCCTACCAACACATTCGTAGATCCTTCACCTAGACTTCCCACGAAGGTATTTGGGGCAAAACGGATCTGCACCGGCGTATCGGTTTTGTCCAGCGCCTTAAATTTGATAACCGCAATGGTTCCGGTTCCGGTGACCGGTTTAGTGGCACTCGCCGCTCCCACCGTGATTGAGGCAGTCCCCCGATCTACGACGCCGGAAGCTAAAATATTGGGAAATAATGCGCCACTCGTAATCGTTTGTGCTTCCAATTTGACAGGATCAAAGGTGATATGGAGTTCTGCCGCAACTACCTGGTTGGTACCGGTATTAATGGTGGCTTCTATAGAGAACGTATCGTTGACTTTTTTACTGATGGTTGCAGGAGAAAAAGCAAGCGATGTGGCCGGTGCGGCGCGCTTTCGCAGTTCCTGGCTCCTGCCAACCAGAAACACGGTCGCAGGGATGGCAACCAATAATACTACCACAACCAAAAGCAGGCCTATTTTTTTCATGCCAATTTCCATTATGGGGAAGATTGGGGATGTTGACAAGAGGTCATAAGGACTTGACAAAGATTAGCACTCGGTATATATTAGTGCTAACCACGAACGAACCTTACTTCCTCGCAAGGTCTACGTCCTTGCCTCGGAAGGGCGGTCATACGTGGTAAGCCCTTCTTAAACTGTTATGGATGCGATACCAGACCTCTCTCACAGACAAATTTCTATTCTGAAAGCGATTATTGATGAATATATCGCAACAGCTGAACCCGTGGGTTCGGAAACTCTGGACAAAAAATACAGCCTCGGCGTTTCACCCGCAACGATTCGAAACGAAATGGTGCGGCTTACTGAAATGAAGCTTCTCAAACAGCCACATTCCTCTGCCGGCCGCGCGCCCACGCCTTTAGCTATGAAGTACTATGTAGATCGCCTCATGAAGCCAAAAGATATGTCGGTTGCTGAAGAAGTGGCGGTGAAAGAGAAAATTTGGGATTACCGGCAAGAGGTAGACAAACTCCTTCGAGAATCTACCAAAATGCTTGCGGAAAAAACAAAGACGCTTGCCCTCACCGTGACCAAAGATGGCGACATCTACTACGCAGGAGCCGCTAATATACTTGATATGCCTGAATTTTACGATTTCAATCTCACGCACCACCTTTTGGCGACGCTGGATGAGTTTGATTATTGGTGGAACATTTTAGACCGACACGTTGACCCCTTTGACATCCTTCTTGGGGAAGAAATGGGTGCGGAAGAAAGCATGAGCCAGTGCGGGTTTATTTACAATAAGTTTACCACCCCACACCTCACTGGCGCTATTGGCGTCGTTGGGCCGTCTCGTTTGAACTATTCCA
>JACPFZ010000038.1 GCA_016182725.1 Candidatus Gottesmanbacteria bacterium | reverse complement strand
TCGAAGCGGAAATTGCCCAACGCGCGAGGCTTTAGGGATACTCCTTTAAGGACTAACCTTTCAAGATTTTCAAGACAAGAGTGCCGCATCGTTGTAGAAATGGTAAAAATCGAACACCGCCAGGGAGTGTACCAATAATCATCTTCCCTCTTTACTTTTTTTACAATTGCGATAGTGTAGGTAATTATCCAGGTAGTGAAACTTCAGAAAAGTATATTCTTTTCTGATTGTTGGACAGAAGATACTTGGAAATAAAGTTACGATAGATAATAAAATACAGTGGATTACATTGGAAAAGAATATACTTTTAGTGTTATGAAGCAAAACGCAGTACACGTTATTCAGCAGACAAAGGAGGGGATCTTCTCAATCGCAGAGTAACAAGAGCGTTTTCATCTCTGCGTTTTGCCTGAAGTTCTACTACCTGGTATGCGCATTGCATTTATATTTAATGTCCGGCACATGAAACAAGGCTTAGGAAAGAAGGCACAGGAGGAAGCGGAGTTTGACGAGCCTGCCACGATTGCTGCGATTCATAATGCAATCGTAGCCAATGGGTACGAAGTGACGGATATTGAAGCGGATGAAGATGCCTACGACAAGCTCAAGACATTGCGGGAGAACATTGACCTCGTATTCAACATCGCCGAAGGGAATCAGGGAGAGATGCGTGAAGCCCAGATGCCGGCGATATTGGAATTTTTAGGAATCCCCTATACGCACTCGGGGGCTCTTGCTCAAGCAATTTCTTTGGATAAGTCACTCACAAAAAAAGTGTGGCAATACCATGGCTTGCCCACACCGAAATTCGTCGAAATTGGTTTCAGAGAGCGGCCGTATGTGGAGGGACTAGAATTTCCTGTGATTGTGAAACCCAACAGTGAAGGTTCCAGCAAGGGGATATTTAACGATAATATTATAGAAGAGCCCTCCCTTCTTCTTGAGAAAATTCATCAAACGAGAAAAAGTTATGGTAATGGCGTTTTAGTGGAAGAATTTTTACCGGGTCGCGAATTTACCGTCACGGTCATGGGAAACCCTTCGGCATCCTTCGGTAACACTCAGGACAAGGGCTCAGGGCAAGTCCCTTCATCTCAACCATATGTTCTTCCTATTGTTGAACAAAATTTTGATGTTTTTCCCAAAAACCTCCGGAAGTTTTCTTCTTACGAAGCGAAGTGGTTTTTTGAAGATACCTTGCCTGATGCGCGCATTGCCTACCATTGTCCAGCCAAACTTGATGGGAAGCTGCAAAAGCTCATTGAGCAGCTTTGCATACAAGCATTTGTGGTATTGAGGTGTCGAGATGTCGCCCGTATTGATCTCCGATTGGATGCCAACGGCCGCCCCCATCTTTTGGAAATTAATACCTTGCCGGGTATGATGCCGGGTCTTGACGTCGTTTCGTACTTTCCTGTCGCCGCACGTGCTGCTGGCATAGACTTCACCCAGATGGTCGGCCGCGTCATCGCCCACGCCCGCGAGAGGTTAGGGATCTGATATTTGATATAATATCCCTATTGCGCCCGTAGCTCATTGGTAGAGCATCTGTCTTATAAACAGAAGGCACTTGGTTCGATCCCAAGCGGGCGCACAGATATGAATATGAATAAAAAAATAGGCACGTTCATCGTAGTTATTTTGTTTTTATTAGCTTTTTTTCTTTATCTCGACAAGAGTTTTAATGTTCAAAGAGATTGTCGGTTAGGGACAAGGAGCATGGTCAATGCACAACCCTTCGTGGGGAAAATTTTGACACAGGCAAGACTTTTCTTTTTTGAAAAACGATGTGAGTTTTACTAATGGAACTGGTTGTTTTGGTTGATGAGCAAAATAACGAAATTGGTACTGCGCCGAAAGATACGGTGCATACGAAAAACACCCCACTTCACCGCGGGTTTTCGTTGTTTTTGTTTAATGCCAAAAACGAACTTCTCCTGACCCGAAGAGCACGCACAAAAAAGACGTTTCCCGGCGTGTGGACCAATACGGTGTGCGGCCACCCGGCACCAAAAGAGTCAGTGGCTGATGCGGCCAGACGACGATTGAATTATGAATTAGGATTTACGAATTATGAATTGAAAGATATGAAAGAAGTGGCCCCGTATCGGTACCGTTTCACCGATGATAACGGCATGGTGGAAAATGAAATCTGCCCGATATTGGTTGCCCACACAGACGTTGACCCCCAACCTCATGCCGGTGAAATAGAGGAGTGGCGATGGATTCCTTGGCAGGAATTTTTAGAGGAAATTAAGACAAATCCTCGAAACTACTCACCGTGGTCGGCAGAAGAGACACAAATTCTTACAGTTCTTCGAGTTTGACGCCGGTTTCCTGTTTGCCCTTGACGAGCTCCAGGTATTTTTCTGTGGTAGACAGGCGCTTATGGCCGACGAGTTTGGATAACGTCGTAATCGGCGTTCCGGCCATCAGGTGATGGGCGATAAAGGTATGGCGTAAATCATTGACTTTGGCTCCTTCAATACCCGCGATCCTAAAGTACCGGTCAATCGCTGTCCTGATATTGCGGATAAGCAAAGGTTTTCCGGTTTTGGTGATAAACAGCGCGTTGCTGGTTCCATTGGTCCCACGAATTGCTAAGTACTGGTTGAGTGCTTCTCTGGCTGCTTTGTTCATAGGGATGGTGCGTTCCGCATGGCCTTCTTGAGAAGCAATATGAAGCTCCGTCTCTTTGATATCTTCAATAGTGAGATTGGTGAGTTCGCCGATACGAACGCCAGTTTGGAGGAAGAGTTCCACAATCGCATGGGTTCGTATATCGCCGCGGCAACTGTCACGGAGTGCCCGGTATTCCACTTTAGAAAGAATCCGCGGCGGCTTGGTTTCGTATTTCGGATGCTCGATTTCAATAGCTGGATCCATGGTGATTGCACCGGATGATTTGAGGAATCGGAAAAAGGTTTTAATGGAATTGATCTTCCGAGATATAGACTTTGGGGTATACTTGTCGCTTGCGAGCTTTTTTAAAAACGCATCGACCTCGTCGTGAACGACTTCAGTAATGTCCTTTTTGCCCATGTTGGCAAGGAAGGTCGTCAGTTGTTCGATGTCTTTGCTGTATGCTATGATGGTCGCGGCCGCACGCCGACGAGTCTCGAGGTATTCGGTAAATTGGCGATGAGCAGTTTTCAGATCAAGTGGTGTTGCCATAATGCGTATTTAGACTATCTGGAAGCCCTAAAGGAGCTTATAGTACCCTATAATATCATACATTACGCTTCGGTGCAAGTACTATGAAACTCGGTGGATACCCGTGGTGGAAGCCCGTACTGTGGGGACTGGAAATCCTTCTCATTCTCAGTCTCATGGGATCGATCATACATGTCTGGAACAAGAAAGATGTCGTTAGTGACCGCAAACTGGTGCTTTCCCGGGTTGAAGCGGAACATGAGCGGCTCAAACAAAAGCTATCAGAAGCGCAAAGCCAACCGTTTATTGAGCGGGAAGCACGGGAAAAACTGGGACTCGTCAAACCAGGCGAGGTCATCGTATTGGTGGGACAATCTTCATCGTCGGCATCAAGAGGAATCCAGACTGGTGCTGCGCTTTCTCATTGGAGACAATGGTGGAAATTGTTTTTTTAGCCCCTTTCCCATAAAATGCATATGTAAGCCAGCGTAGCTCATTGGTAGAGCACCGTCTTCATAAGGCGAGGGTAGCAGGTCCGATCCCTGCCGCTGGCACAATTTTTAGTATGTGGTGATGTGCAGGCGGGCTTGGTAAATTTGCACAGTTGATCCGCCTGAAGTTTTGGCTTGAATGTAATAGGTTTTTTCTCCCGGACTTATGGAAAAAGCGGGAGAAAGCCGAAGATCAGGGCCTTTTCCATCCATGCTGACGCTAGGATACGAATATCCGTCATAATTTCGAAGTCTCACCCATACGGTTTGGTTATCATCTGCTATGCGGGGAGTGACTTCTAAGATTACCTGTTTTATTTTGGGGTATAACGAACTATTGATGGTTGCCCGCATGCCGGGGACATCCGTCCAATCCGTGGCTTTCTCAACCGTTCCGAATCCGAACGGAACAAAAAATTCTTTTGCACTTGCGGTCGTGCCGTCAGTGGTGCCAAGAACGGTGGAAGGGGACTGGTTGATTTTTCCATAGATGAGGACGCCCAGGGCGACCATGCAGAGAACAAATACGACAAAAAGAGAACGTTGCGGTATGAACATTGTTCGTCGTTTCATAGGTGGATATTTCTACTATAGAGGAGAAAAAGAACCAGTGTCAATCGTCAACGATCTACACCCGGCGGGTGAAGTAGCTTTGCACCTATTCTCTTCCGTTATTCTTCAAACGTAACTTGCTTGATCTCTTCCAATGATCGGTGATATCCTGCCTGATCAGCAATAAAGGAGGCGTACTCATTGGGAGATTTAAAGTGTGTTAAAATCGGCGCCATGGTACAAATACGTATCTTCCCCTCCCTACCAACGTATTCAGGAAACGACGTCCACGGATACAATGATAGTGAGTCCAATGAGGTAAGAAACGCAGTCACCGGATTGAGATGAATATAACGGGATACATGAAGGAGTTGTTCATCGTTTTCTATATGCACCGCCTTAAACGCCCCCTGAAACAAAGAACCGACACGCTTATATTTGGTGTTAAAGTATTTGGCATAGCTGTTGCTGAAAGCAGACAGAAATCCTGTTATTCCTCCATCCCGTTCCTGACGAAGCAAGAAGTGAAAATGATTGGGCATGAAGGCATAGGCGTACATTGATACTTTGAATGGTTGAGACGTAACGGTTGAGAGATACATAATGCTTGCTTGCGGAGAAAGTTCCTTATAGAGGGAAAATCTAAGTCTGGGTCTGTCATATCGGTAATACCAGAGCATTTCTTTCGCTCGATCGTACAACCGCTTCTT